>JAJZRT010000004.1 GCA_021802595.1 Pseudomonadota bacterium | reverse complement strand
GTGCCGCAATACCACATCGAGTTCCAGCTGCCGGCGACGCCCGGCTTCGCGTGGCAGGCGCTGGTGCCGCATCCCGACATCCTCGACGCGCAAGCGCGCGCCTGCGACTGAGCGCGGCGGCCGCGCCAGGGGTGCCCGGTTACAATGCGCGCACGCCGGCATAGCTCAGTTGGTAGAGCAACCGCCTTGTAAGCGGTAGGTCCCCCGTTCGAGTCGGGGTGCCGGCACCAGTAATACTCTGATAATACTTAAGTAATTCCTTGCTATCGCTTACTATCGGTTACTCACAATTACAGCCAATGTCACACCTCGGTGTGACAAAAGTGTGCCAAGCGCCGCGCAGGCCATACAAGTCAATATTATGAACTGTGGTCATGTGCAAGTTTTTGTCACACCAGTAGCTTGCGGTGGCCTGCGTCGCGCGCTATGCTGCCTCAATGGAATCCGCCTCCCGCACGCTGAATCATTGGCTTGATGCGTATTGCGCAGTTGCGCACGTGCAGCTGGGCCGTTTCGTCGGCGTGCTTCGGCCAGCGCTTGCGTTGCTGGCATTGGCCAGTGCGCTGGCCGTGCATGCCCATCTCGGCCAGCCAAGCTGGGTGGCCAACGGCTGGCGTGTACTGCTGTTGGCCATCACAATCGGCTGCTTTGAGGCACAGCGTGCGCCGCGCTGGGCGACGGCCGGGCTGGCTGCTGCCGCCGCTGTGGAGCTGGCGCTGGCTGCTATCCCACATGTTGCCAACCTGCTCGCCCACATTTTGAGCCTCCTTGATGCGCGCCCGCAACGCGCCGCGGCACTGGCCGCCGCCGCACTGGCTTCAGCCGGCGCAGAGTCATGCGCGCGCCGGCTGGGTCGACGCGCCGTAGATGTGGCACGCGCTCGGGCGCGCGCCGCACATGTTTGTTTGCTGCAACGCAACATGAATCAGGGGAAGGGCCACGCCGCCACCATGGCGGCCTTGGCGCTAATTTAGCTTTTAGCTAATTTTAGCAAACAATTATCAAGGGTCGCCGCGCGCAGCGCAGCGACCCTTTTCGCGTGCATGCCCGGCGACTCCGCAAGGAGTCTGTAATGTCGGATCATCAGCAGTTCCCCCCGGTATTTGGTTACGCCTTACTGTCTGTTTTGCTGGGCCGTAGTATTGGAAGCTTGCAGGCCGACCGGTGCAGAAAACCCAACAGCCTGCCACCGGCCTACATACCGCCCGGCACCAAGCAACCCCGCTGGAAACTCACGGAAGTCTTGCAGTGGCTCGATCAATACCGCGAGCAACCTGCGGCTACGAAGGAAAAACGTAAAGCTGGACGACCGCGTAAAAAACCCTCTGCTGCGCCGCAGCAAGGGGGTGAGCAATGATTTGCGAGAGCGAGCTGCTTGCTGCGGTGCAGCAGGCAACGGATTGGCTTTGTAAAAATGCGCGCTGGGGCCGCGCACGCGCGGCCGCAGCCTGCGGCTGGGCGGCGGTCCAGCTAGCCCAGCGCGACGCCGATGTGACGCCGCAACTCATTGTTTCTACGGCGAAATATGACGAGAGGGAATTGTGCGGCGGCCCGCTGCCGCGTGATCCTGGCCACCGCAAAGCCAAGATAAAAGTTTTGAGTCTTAACAAGGCTTTGCAGGTCGTATGCGACGATCCTGATCCCCTCGCCGCGCTTGAGATCCTCGATGATCTGAGGCATGGGGGTGAGTTGTGACCTCCTACCAAGTGGCCCCTCCCACGAATGGGGAGGGGCGGAGCGTTGGAGGTGGGATCGTCCGGGCGGCACGGCCGAAGGAAAACTTTGAGATCGTTCCGCACACTCGAATCCGCGATGGCCGATTGTCATTTCGATCACGCGCGATCCTGGAGCGCCTCCTCTCAAATGCCGACGGTTTCTCCATGACCGCGCAGGACCTCGCCCGCGAAAGTCCCAATGAAGGCCGTTATGTCATCTTGAAGGCGCTGCGGGAGCTGCGCGAGGCTCGGTATCTCATCACCATCACCGCGCGCGGCACCGGCGGGCGCTTTTTCAAAACCAACACCGTTTATGACACCCCTCAGCCTCAGGCCGGCACCACCGAAGTTCAATCTCCGAACTTCGGTCTCCGAGGTTCGGTGGTTGCACCATTAAAGAAGTACCAAGAAGGAAAAACCAAGAAGCAGCAGCACGTGCGCGCGCCTGAGACAGTTGCTGCTGCTGCGATTGATGATTCTGACGGCTCGACTTCCGCGAAACGCGCGGCGAAGCGCGGCGGCACGGTGCTGGGCGTGACGGTATGGGATGACGACGATCGCGAAACGGTCACCGAGTTGATCTCCAAGCATGGCGCGGCTGCTGTCGAAAGGGCAGCGGCGACAGTCTCCGCCGCCGGCCAGAAGCCACTGCCGACGGCCGTCGCCGCGACGCTGCGGTCGAAGCACCAACGCCATCCGCCTGCTGACGATGGCGGCGAGGCACTCGCCGCCATCAAGGCACGTGAGCTTGCACGTCCGGAATCTCCGACGGCCATCGGCGCAGCCGAACTGGCAAAGATCGCCAGCGCGTTCGGTGTGCGTCGCGGGGTTCCCCCGGGTCGCGATGGCAAAGAACAGGCCGGCGCGTCATGACGCGCCGGTCCCCTGTTCAACTCCGCATCGCGCAGGCGCTGCAGCTCGCGCCGATGACCACGAGCGAGCTTGCGCGAGCGCTCGCGCTGCCGCGCCCAACGGCGCACAGGGCGCTTGCTGACCATGGGGCGGGATTGTGGGGGGGGGGGGGCGCCCTCACGGCTCGGCGCCACGCTTGCCGCGCCGTGGTGGCCTGCAGGCGCTGCGCTGGGAGTTGGTGCGGCGTGGCGGGCTGCCGACACGGGCATCGTTTCCCTGAAAAGGCACCGCCGCGCACAACGCGGCGGCGAATTTGCATTATACTGAGATATAACCAAGGAGTCCGTCATGCACACAACTCACCTGCGCAAGGTCGGCGGTTCGGTCATGTTGGCCGTTCCACCGGCTTTCCTCGATCAACTGCACCTGCAAGCCGGAGCTACCGTAGGCGTGGCCGTCGCCGATGGCCGCCTGGTGGTCGATCCTAAACCTCGGCCGCGTTACACGCTCGCGGAGCTGCTGGCCGCCTCGGACTATTCAGAACCGCAACCGGCGGAAGAACGCGAATGGGTCGATGCGCCCGCCGTGGGTGGTGAGCTGATATGAGGCGCGGCGACATCTACATGGTCTCGCTTGATCCGACCGAAGGGCGCGAGCAACGCGGTAGCCGCCCTGTCCTGGTCGTGTCGCCGGCCGAGTTCAACGAGGCCACCAAGTTGCCAGTGATCTGCCCGATCACGAACGGCGGCGATTTCGCTCGTCGCATTGGGTTCGCTGTCCCCGTCACGGGCATCAAAACAACGGGCGTCGTTCGCTGCGATCAGCCTCGTGTGCTCGATCTTGGCGCTCGCAATGCGCGCAAGGTGGACACCTTGCCCGCATCGATCATGGACGAGGTTCTCGCCAAATTGGCGCCGATCTTTGAGTAGCGGGACGTATCCCGCGTGCTCGGTTGGACGGGCGAGGCCTAGCGGCGAGCCGGGTGGTGGCGATCGGCGATGCGCCGATCAATCCACGGCATGACACGCAGAACGACCAAGGCGACCAAGATAGCGGTCAGGCAGATGAGCACGGCGGCAGCGACAAGCATTGCGATCAAGGGGCGTGCTCCGGATCAGGTTCCTGTGTTCAGCGCGTTGTCGGCCTTGCTGGCCGCAGTGTACAGTGGACGCGCAACGAGCAACAGAATCAGCATGACGCCGGCACCGATTGCGACGTCCAAGACGAAGCCGTGGACGGTGCCTGATTGCCGGCCCAGGTTGAAGAAGTAGGCGAAGGCGCCGAACGCGCTCAACAGGAATGAGCGACCGGGGTCGAGGTAGTAGTTGCCCAGGCGAGGGGTCGGGGTTAGCGGCCGCCCGGTGGATCCCGCCGGCGAGTTGATTGTGCGTTCGAGCGCAGCGAGACGCTGCTCCAAACCTGCCGTGATCTGCATCGAGTGTTCATGCAAATCGTGCAGTTCTTGTTGCAACGCGGCTTGTTGGTTGATGGTTGCGTTTTCAGGCGCCTGTTCCATGCGGCAAGTGCAGCGCGGCACTGGCCGCCAAGGCATCCAGTTGCCCGCACCAATGGAACGCCGAAAAGCCAGCGCCTGACAGTCCGCGTGAATCGCTGGTCCGACCGTCCGAACCGCGACTGCAAGTCGTCGATTCTGACTGCGTGTTCGCAGTCCGAAATTGTCAAACTGGAGCGTGGCTGCGGAGCCCCACGCGGGTTCGCTGGACGGTTCGCAGAATTGAAAAAGTTGCGCTTCGTTCCGAAGCCGCGCGGGGCTGATGTTGCCCGCCTCTGGCGGGCGCCCATTGTGTCGGGCACGGGACATTCGTCCCGCGCCCTCATCAGCTCTCCCGCTTTCAGCGTGAGAGCTGCACACACCATGCACGCCTGCGGCAGGACAAAGCCCGAGCCAAAGCGGCGCGAGGCCATGTTGAGCCTCGCGCGAGCGTGTCCGACATGGTGTTAGACGACATGTCGGACATGCCGGGCGAATCAGCACCCAAGTGGCTGATTAGCTTGCGTCGGACACGTCCGACGCGCACAGCGCCGGTGCATCGTCGCGCCCAGCAGCGGGCCGGGTGACTTTCCGGACCTTGATTCCTGCGCACGCGACGCGCCCATCGCGCTGCGGATTGCGGGCGGTGGGTTGATGACGACCAGGGCGCTCGATTTCGGCGTGCGCCTATAGGGATGAGCATCCCGCTCACAGGAGCACGAAATGAAAACACCCGACGATATCCGCGCGCGGATCGCGCGCTTGAAGCACACGCTGGCGGCGCGCGAAAAAGCGCAGCGCGAGGCTGGGGATCGTGCGCTGCTGGCCCTCATTGACCAGGCCGGCATTCGCGTCGAAGTCGAGGCGTTGGCGCACGCGAAACTGGACGGCCGCCCTGCCGCCTCGGGGGTGCAGTCGTGAACCGTGAAATCCGCTACACCTTGCGCTTCACGGCCGTTGAGTTCGAGGCGTTGAAACGGGATGCCGACGAAGCCGAAATGAGCGTCGCGACGCTCATTCGGCAGGCGCTTCGCCAGCGTGCGCAGCTGGACGCGGTGGCGAGCGAATACCGCTGCCAACTGGTGGACACTGTGCACACGGCTTTGGACGCCGCCGAGCGCAAGCAGTCGGCTGATTTGCGCGTGATTGCCGAGGCACTCGGCAAGCTGTTGCCGGGAGTGCGGACGTGAGCACTGGCGCAGCGGTTTCCGAGCATGTCATCCGCCTGCGTCTGGCGCTGTTGATGGCCCTGATCGGGGCCATCGGCGGCATGGTCGCCGGCAATGCGATCGAGTGGGGTTCGCTGCCGCTGCCCGCGAGCGACCGCGTGGAGCTGACTCAATACACCGAGGGCTATGTCCTAGCGCGGGTCGGGTTGTGCCAGCACACGATCCGCGGTCTGCGGCCGCGCTGCGCGCTGTTCGCGGACCTGACCGCGACGCGCGTCGGGCGTGCGCTGCTGCTCCCTCGTGCGCAGCGCATCGCTGTGGTCTGGCCGGCGGCGGGCGCGATCACGCTCGCGTTGCTCACGTGGATTCTGCTGACGTGGCGAGCACGGCGATTGCTCGCCCTCGATGCCCATGCACCGCGGGATCTGTGGGGTGACGACGCGCCACGGTGAACGAGTTCCGAAAAGTTCCGAATCGGAACCATTAGCTACCAACGGTGCCGATGCGGAACTCGCGCAACCGCCGCGAAGGTCCTGGCGAGTTCCGCATCGGGACCAATCGGAACTCGAGTGGGTGTGCGATGACGGCGCTTGCGAGTCGTGACTGGCTGCCTTGAACCGCTTTACGATCCAGTTCGAGGAGCGACTTCCTCAGCTGTAGCTCAGATCCCGGTTACACAAAATTCTTCTCTCCCCCACGTCAGGCCTCCCGTGAACAAGCTCGAAATCCAAGTCCTCGCCCGCCACATCGCCCAACACACGCTGCCGATCATCTCAACTCAGACCCGGGGCGGCTTGGCTGAGATCCATGGCACTGGTGTGCTCTACGACGACGGTGGCCGGTTGTTCCTGATCACTGCCGCCCACGTGTACGAAGAGGGTGTCGACCTGACCCAATTTGCCGTGCCCTTGAGCCCCGCGTCGCGCGAGATCTGGACGTTAGGGAGCTTTGACCGGCATGCGCCAAAGGACGACAAACGCTTTGACGTCATGGCCCTCGAGATCAAGTCACCGGAGTTCGAAGCGAAGTTGCGTGCCGGCTGGGGTGTGCTCGATAGTACGCAGGTCGACCTGCCAACCCCGGCCACGGCCACCTCCTACATTGTCACGGGCTATCCCCACGCGTTGTCGCGAACCACGCCGGACCAGCTCATCGGGACACCTCTGTCGATCTACACGGCGATGATGCCGACTGCCCCCACGCACGCCGATATGCCGGTGGATGCAGGGATCGACTTGTTCTTGCTATGCGACAACAGCGCTAAGACGCTCGCCGGTGCGCCGACGGAGCTACCCAAATTGCATGGAATTAGCGGCGGGCCACTCTGGCAACTGCAGGAGCCAACGCCGGGGGCCGCGTGGGCACCCGACAACGTCCTGCGTATGGTAGGCGTAATAACGTCCTACCGCGCCAGCGAGTATGTCAGAGCCAAGTCGTGGTCTTTGGCGGCCAAGATACTTGCCATTGTGCGCCAAGAGTGCTTCGGGGATGCCCCAGGCTGACGCATCCGCCGATCAGTCCTCGTCTGGGCGATTGTCCGGCCACACGCGCAGGTGCCGGGGCAGGATCAGCAATGTGAGCACGCTGTCGTACTGGTCGGCCGTGATCTTAAGCTCCCGAACGCTCGCGCCGGACTCGGCGTGCGGAAACCACGCCCGCGCGTCCACCGCCTGTCCTGCCCGATCCAGCGCCACCTGCGCGTCCTGCGCTAGCGCGCCCGACGGCACTTCGATCACGCTGCCGCGGGTGCGGAAGAACGCGCCGGCGCGCATGGCCAGCTTGCTGGCATGCGCCCACAGGATGAAGCCATCGCGCGATACGACCAGGACGGCATTTTCGTCCGTGAAGTCCAACCACTTGAGGATCGTCGCCGTCAGGGACGTCCCATAGCGCTGTGCGCAGGCGCCCAACAAGTCGAAGTCCACCGACGCGTTGACCTGCTGGCGAAAATCATCCAGTGGCATCAGCAAGGTCGACGCGAACAGGTCGGCCTGTGCCTCGAGGTTCTTCTCGTCGTCCGACCAGTCCAACATGTCCCGTTCGGTGCACTCGAAGGCCTCCCGCCGCATCCGATGGAGCACGTAGTGCCCGAGCTCATGGGCCTGTGTGAACCGAATCCGACCCACCGAGGTTAGGCGGTCGTTGTAGAGCAACAGCCAGTGGCGACGGCCATTGCCAGGATATAGCGCGCCTTCAAAGCGGGGGATATCGGCAGCCTGGACCTGTGTAATTGGGTCGGGCCAGTGGAAAATGGCTGCCGCTTCCCGCGCTAGGTCCGGCACCGACACCGGGAATCGGTCGAGTCCGTGGGCGGCTGCAAACGCGTTGACCACATGGGTCAACCGGTAGGCCGCGTTGGTCGGGGTCCAGACCTCGGGCGTCACGATTCCTTCCGGAACGTCACGACGATTTTCCGGATGCGTTCCTTGTCTTCCGGGAGCAGCTGCGAGTAATTGCGAAAGAACACCACATCCAGGTGCCGCTCATCCGGCTCGGTAATGTCCTCATCGAGCAGGAAGTCCGTGGTCACACCGAGCAGGGCGGCCAGCGCCGCGAGCTTTTCCGCCGAGGGTCGAGGGGAGTCGCGATTCTCCAGCTCCCACAAGTAGCTCTTGCTCATGCCCGCCAGGGCCGCGAGCTTGTCCAGGGTAAGCCCGTCCTGCTTCTTGCGTAGCGTGCGGAGCTTTTCACCGAGTTTTTTCGGCATAACAGGTAGTGTCCTTGGTGTCAAGATAGAGCGAGTACTACTATACCGAACAAATCGTTTGACATTCGCACACGTCATCCCGATACTGGGCAAAAGTTCGGTACAGCGAACGTTCTGTGCTGGCAGAACCGCAATCCTGCCGGTGAACTCTCCGACTCGGCCAAGGAGCCCAGTGATGAACACATCCCAAGACAACCACGACAAGGGCCCGGGTCACGAGCACGGCCAGCTGGTGACGATTTCGGTGGACGGGGTCGAACACACGATTCCGGACGGCGTCTACAAGGTCAGCGAGCTCAAGCACCGCTACGGCATTCCGCCCGACTATGAGCTCGATCTGGTCGAAGACGCCGAGTTCAAACCGCTCAACGATGATCGCTCCCTGCACATCAAGGGCGGCGAGGTGTTCGTCAGCCATGTGCGGCAGGGAGGCTCGTCGTGAGCCCGGATGAAACCCAGCTCGCCAGCGTCCGGGCCATCAACCCGGATGCCCAACTGCTGACCGAGGGTGGGCACCGCTACCTGTATTTGCCGCACCAGCCGGTCCATGTGGGGGAGTCACGGCGCGAGATCGACGCCCTGCTGTGTCCTGGCCCCCATACCGGCTACGCGACCCGGTTGTTCTTGGCCGAGCCGATCCCGGAGCGCGAGCGCATCGGAGGGCAGCCCGCGAACTGGACCGTACATTCTCTCCTCGGTCGCACATGGCACACTTGGTCTTGGCAAAACGTCAGCGCCAGCCTGCCGTTGCCGCAGATGCTACTCGCCCACCTGCACGCTCTGCGATGAACTACCAGGCCCGCCTGCCGGAGTCGATGCTCGCGGCCATTCACGCGGACCTCTCCCGACCCCATGCGCACGCGTGGGAGCGAGTGGGCTTCCTGCATTGTCGCATCGGGGCGGCCCCAGGCCGCTGCCTGCTCTTGGCCCAGACCTATCTGCCGGTGGCCGACGCCGACTACATCGAAAGCGACTGTATGGGCGCGGTCCTCGGGCCTACCGCCTTCCGGCTTGCACTGCAGATGGCCTACCAGCGACAAGGACCGGTGTTCCACCTCCATAGGCACGACCATCGCGGCATTCCTAGCTTCAGTCAGGTGGACCTGCGCGAAAGCGCCAAGTTCATGCCCGATTTCTGGAAGGTGGCCCCGACCCAGCCGCACGGCACCCTGTTGCTGAGTCTGGACGCGGCGGCAGGACGGATCTGGTGTCCGCAGGATCGGGCGGTGCACCCGCTCACCGACATCGTATCCATCGGCACGGCGGTGCTCCGCCTCGGAGGCCACCATGCATGAGCGTCACGCCCGTCAGGGCTTTCTCGGCGACCACGCCGCGGCGATCCTGGGCTCGACCGAGGTCACCGTCGTCGGTCTGTGCGGGGGTGGCTCCCATGTCGTGCAGCAGTTGGCGCACATCGGCGTCGGACGCTTCCACTTGGTGGACTTCGATCACGCCGACGTCAGCAACAGCAACCGCATGGTCGGGCTGGGCGCCGTTGCCGCACAGCGGGGAGACCTCAAGGTGGACGTAATAGCGCGGCGTTTGACCGAGATTAATCCCGAGGCCGAGGTGGCCACCTACGCCGAACCCTGGCAGGCGGTGGGCGATGCCCTGAAGTTCAGCCATGCGATTTTTGGCTGCATGGACAGCTACCGGGCCCGCGCTGAGCTCGAGCAGTTCGCCCGCCGATTCCACATCCCTTACCTGGATCTGGGCATGGACGTGCACGGCACCGCGCCGTGCTTTGCCGTCACGGGCCAGGTCATCCTGTCCCTGCCTGGCCGCCCCTGCCTGCGCTGCTTTGGCTTCATCACCGAGACGCGCCTGGCCGAGGAGGCGAAACACTACGGCGCCGTCGGCGGCCGCCCACAAGTCATCTGGCCCAACGGCACCCTGGCGTCTACGGCGGTGGGGCAGTTCATGCAGCTGATCACGCCCTGGTCCGAGACGCCGCCGGAGCTGTACACCGAGTACGACGGCAACCGCATGACCTTGGGGCCGAGCCGAAAGGTGGCTGCGCTCAAGGACCATCGCTGCCCCCACTTCGATGATATCCACGCGCTGGGCGATGCGCCATGGCATTGAGTCGCCGAATCCGGGCCCCGCGCCGTTCACTCCACTCCCAAACGGAGATCGCACCATGCCCCGTTTCACCGTTCGCATCGAGCTGCATGACGCCACCTGGGAGCACTACCAGCAGCTGTACGAGACTCTCGCCAAGCTGGGTTTCACGGACACTCTGGAGACCGACAAGTGCCGGTTCCGGATGCCGCCGGCGGAATACAACTACGAGGCGGATATCACCAAGGAAGAGGTGCTAGCCAAGGCCAAGAGCGCGGCGGGGCGGGTGGTGCAGTCCTATGCAGTGCTGGTGACCGTCTCTGGTGGCCGGACTTGGCACGGCCTGGACCGGGCGTAGCGGCTGCGGCGCAGGATCGCGCCTTGTTGATTGGTCCACTGCATAGGCGTACGACGCATCAGACCTACTTCTCGGCGAGCAATATTCGGAGCGCGATTTCTAGCAAATGATCGCGGCGCTAAATCAGCGCGTCCGCGAGCATGGCCTAGTCAGGAAGGATCACCGATCCGATGGTCCCGCTCTTTGGGTCACACGTGCCACTCAAGCCAATCTAACGCCAGTGTGCGGTGGCCGCATGCAGTCCAGCCTGCACCCCTGCACCCCTGTCGGCGCCGGCAGTCTGAGGTGCGCGCCGTTCGGCAACGACATGTGGAACCACAGTGGCGCGCCATGATCGCCCGCCAAGATCGCGGGTGCGCTCCGGACTCGAAGGTCAGGCAGCAGCACGACACCGCCCGCAGATCGGAAGCTCGTGTGCAGCGTCCGACGATGACGACGAAACTTGGTTGGGTCTCAGCCATGGCGGGTTTGAGACCGGAACGGCTGGCGGGTTTAACCGGAATACGCACGGCGGCAGTGCCTGCGCCTATAGGGATAGGCATTCCGCCTGATTCCGAGGACGCGCTCATGTTTTACGACCTGATGGCTTTGCATTCTGCCCTGCTGCTGGGCCTCATCCTGGGCGGCACGTTGACGCCGCGCGTGCTCGGGACAGGCCCGGATGCGCTGTTTCAGCGCTGGGCCCACCGCACTGCGTGGAGTCTGAGCTGGCGGGGCGCGTTGCTGCTGGGCGCCGCGTTGGCCGCCGGGGTGGGCGACTGGAGCGGCGCAGTCGCTGCGGGTAGCACCTGGATTATCGCCGAGAGTTGCGTACGCCGGCGGCAGCAGAAGGCACGGCGCGGGGAAGTCGCACTGCGCGGCTCGCAGCTCCAGCGCGCGAGCGTTGTGGCGCAGATGTGCGAGAAGCGCTATCGCGGCAAGCTCGGCGGTATTGTCATCGGCGGTGTGCCGATGCCGCGTGAGCTGGAGCCGCGGCACTTGCTGGTGACCGGTGCGCCGGGCACGGGCAAGAGCGTAACGATCGCCGAGATTCTGGACGCGATCAGGGAGCGTGGCGATCGCGCGGCCGTGGGCGATCCCAAAGGCGAATACTTGGCGCGGTTTTGGCGCGCCGGCGATGTCGTGCTCAATCCCCTGGATGCGCGGTCAGCGCAGTGGAGCCCGCTGGCGGAGATGCGCGCGCCCGAGGATGCCGCGCTGCTCGCACGCTCCCTGGTACCGGATGCTGAGGGCCAGGATGCGTCATGGCACAGGTTTGCACAGCAGTTCCTGCAAGGCATCCTGCTGCACTGCCATTCCGCGAGCTTGGATAACGCGGCGATCGTGCATCTGTCGTTGCACGCGAAACTCGACGAATTGCGCGAACGCCTCGCGGGCACGCCGGCGGCAGGCTTGCTGCCCGAGAAGGCCGACTCGCCTATGTTCCATAGCGTGCGCGGCACCGCCTCGCCCTATATCCAGCCGCTGAGCTGGCTGTCGCCAAATGCGGGTGCTCAGGCCTTCTCGGTGCGCGCGTGGGCGCGCGATGGCGCCGGCGCGGCTTGGTGGAATTATCAGGACGCGCAGATCTCGGCCATGCGAACCTTGATCGGCGCGCAACTCGATCTGATCGCGCTGGGTGTGCTCGAACAGCCCGCCGATCCGGACTGCCGCACGTGGTTGATTCTCGACGAAACGGCAGCCATCGGTCGGTTGGCCAATCTCGAAGACTTTCTGACCCGCGCGCGCAAATCCGGTGGGTGCGCGATCCTCGGCGTGCAGGCGATTGATCAGCTGGTCCGACTCTATGGGCAGCACAGCGCGCACACGCTCGTGAGCTGCTGCGGGTCGCAATTGACCTTGGCGTGTGGCGATGCCAACACCGCCGAATATTGCTCGCGCTTGCTCGGGGATCATCAAGTCTCGCGGCTGACGCGCGCCTCGGGCCGCGCCGATCACGGCGCGCAGCAAACCAGCACGCGGCAGATCAGCGTCGAGCGTCTGGTCTTACCCAGCGAGCTGGACACGCACCGACTGCCCAAGCTGTGCGGGTTTTTGAAACTCGGCGCCGGCGACTTGCCGATCGCCGCGGTGCGACTGACGCCGCGTGACCGGCCGCTCGTGGCGGCGGCCTTTGAGCCGGCGCGGCCCGTGCCGCCTGCGCCGGTGACACCGGCTGCGTCGGCGATTCCTGCGCCCACCAGCGCGGCACCGGTGCAGACACTTGCACCGACGCCGGCGCCAGAGCTCACCGCGCAACTGCAGGCGCTGCGTGATGCGAGCTGGCGCGACGCGGACGTAACAACCAGCGCAGCAGGAACGGGCGACGCCGCATGATCACGGTCAGCAAAGTCGGCAGCGGCGGGCAGGCGCTGGGGTATTACTCGGAGCGTGACGACTACTACCGCGAAGGCGGCAGCGCGCCGGCACGCTTCTTTGGCGAAGGCGCCGCCGCGCTCGGCCTCAGCGGGCCGATGGTGCGCGACAGCGCAGTGAAGTTCGCCGAAGTCCTCGAGGGCCGCGTGGAAGGCCGGCAGCTCGGCCAGGCCGATCGCCACACGCCCGGCTGGGATGTGACCTTCTCCGCGCCGAAGTCGGCCAGCATTGCCGCCTTGACGGGCGATGATCGCCTGGTGGCCGCGCACGACGCCGCCGTGCACGCGGCGCTGGCGCACCTGGAGCAGCACGCCATCGTCACGCGCCAGCGCGGCGCCGAGGGCGAGTACGTCTGGAAGCAGGGCGACGGCATGACGGCGGCGGTGTTCCGGCATACCACCAGTCGCAACGCCGATCCGCAGTTGCATTCGCATGCGGTGATCGCCAATGTCACGCGCAACCCGGAGACCGGCGCGTGGCGCTCGATTGACTCGCGCGAGATCTACGCAGCGCAGGCCGAGGTCAACGCGGTCTACATGAACACGCTCGCGCACGGCGCGCGCGAGGCGGGCTACACAGTCGATTGGACCGTGAACAGCCAAGGTCACCCCAGTTTCGAGCTGCGTGAGGTGCCGGAAGCGTTGCGCGAGGCGTGGAGCAGCCGCAAGGCCGAGATCGATGCCGCGCTGGAAGCGCGCGGCCTCTCGCGCGAGACTGCCAGCGCCGATGAGAAACAGGTCGCGACGTTGGAGACGCGCGCGCCCAAGGACGTCCAGGATCGCGCCGCGCTGGCCGCGGAATGGCGCACCACCGCGCGGACGCACGGCTACGAACCCGAGCAGCGCCCGCAGGGTCGCGTTCTCGATGCGGCGGAGCGCGCCGCCGCAGCCGACACCGCGGTGCACCGTGCTGCGGAGCACCTGGCCGAACGTGATGCGCGTTTCAGTGCGCGCGACCTCGTGCACGAGGCGCGGATTGCCAGCCAAGGGCAGGCGGGCGAGCAGGCGATCCAAGCCGCGATCGAACGCGCCCAGCAGGCTGGCGAGCTGCAGGCACGGCGCACCTGGGGCCGCGCGGCGGGCGGGCAGCGCGACTGGCGTGAGGGCTACACCACACGTGAAGGCCTGCGCACCGAGCGGGCCCTGCTGGGGCACGCCGCCGCGCTGCAGCGCGAGGGCGCCGTACGCATCGGCGAGGCGCGAGGCGCAGGCCGCGAGGCGGCCGCGCGCCAGGCCACGATCGAGCGCGTCATCGCGGTGCGCGAGCAGGCAACCGGCCATGCCTTCAGCGCGGAGCAGCGCAGTGCGGTGCACAGCTTGCTGGACCGTACCAGCGGCTTGCAGATTCTGCACGGCTACGCCGGCACCGCCAAGACCACCTCGGTGCTGGCGGCGGTGGCCGAGGTCGCGCGCGAGGGCGGCTGGCAGGTGCGCACCCTCGCGCCCACGGGATCCGCCGCGCAGACGCTGGGCCAGGCGCTGGGCCTGCGCGACGAGACGGTGTCCGCCGCGCTGGCGCGCAAGTCGGGCGAACACTCGGAGCGCGCGGTTTGGATCGTGGACGAGGCCGGCATGGTCGCGGCCAAGGACATGGAGAAGCTGATGGAACGCGCGCGCACCGAACAGGCGCACGTGCTGCTGGTCGGCGATACCAAGCAGATCGGCAGCGTTGGCGCTGGCGCCGCCTTCACCCAGCTGCGTGAGCACTTGGGTAGCGAGAACCTGACCGAGATCGTGCGCCAGCGCCACGAAGGGTTGCGTCAGGCGGTTTATGACGCACTGGCGGGCAAGACCGCCGAGGCGCTGCAGCGCATCGAGGTGCACGAGATCAAGCCGGCCAAGGGCAAGGCCCGCGACGACGACGGCCCCAGTCTGCGCGAGCAGGCGATCGAGCGCATCGCCACGCGCTGTAGGGACGCGACCAACCAGGGCAAGGACACGCTGGTGATCGGCTTGAGTCGTGCCGATCGCGCCGATCTGAACAGCGCGATCCACACGCAGCGCATCGCTGCCGGCCAGGTGCGCGACCTGCGCGAAGTCGCGGTGCTGGACAGCAAGCAGTGGACTGCGACACAGCGCGCCGATGCGGCGCGCTATCAGCCCGGCGATCGCATCGAATGGGGCAGGGCCTACCAGGGCGGCACCGGCAAGGGTGAGATCACGTCCGTCGTGTCGGTGCGCGACGGCGGCATCACCGTCGAGCGCGAGAACGGTACGCAGTGGACGTTCAATCCGCGCCAGCTCACGCGCCTCGAAGTACATGATGCGAAGACGCTCGAGATCGGCGCCGGCTCGAAGATCGTCACGCGCGGATCGATCCAGGCGCAACGAGATGACGGCAGCACGCTGCGCTTGCCCACGGGTAGCACGCTGACCGTCACCGGCCACGACGCGCAGCATCTGCACGTGCGTGATGCGCACGGCCAGGGACTTAAGCTCGATACGACCCGCGCCCTGCGCCTGGACCACGCCTATGCGATGACCGCCGACCAGGCGCAAGGCAAAACCGCGGACGTGGCCATCGCGTGGATGCGTTCAAGCCAGCAGAACTTGAGCACGCTCGATCGCCTCTATGTCTCGCTGTCGCGTGCGCGCGATTCAGCGGTGCTGGTGACGGACAGCGTGGAGAAGCTGGCCGCGCGGCTCGACATGAACCGCGGCGGCAACGAGACGGCGTTGACAACGACCGCAACTCGCGCGGCAGTCGAGCGCGGCGCGCTGGGCGCGGCGATTACACAGCGCACCGAGACGCGTGATCACGACGCAGGGCGCGTGGCCACGGCGCCGACGGCCGAACGCAACCCCGAAGCGTACGAGCGTTTGCAATCGATGCTCGATACGGCCCGACAGCGCGAGGGCGCGAGTCTTGAGCACAGCGCGTCCGGGCGCGAGTGGGGTTCCAGCCGTTGAATGCGAGATTTTTTGTCGATCAGTGATCCGGTGCGTACACTGCGCGATTTCCGCGACCCGGAATGCTCGAATCCCGCTGTCCAGTATGCTCGGATACCTCCACCGAAAACGCTGGCTCCATCTATCAAACCCTCCGCTAGACATTCACACATTGCCACTTGGATGGCTCAGCACCAGCGGCGCCTCCGGCGGCAGTCGGCCGTGAAGCGGTCGGTCAACGCCTGAGTTCAGCCGACGGCGGCCCGCCTAGCGGGCTGACGGTCGGTTGCAGTGAACTGATCGGCAACTGCCCACTGCCCAGTGATGGCAGCTGCTTGCCTCCCTGATCGCAGCATGATAGGTTGAAGATGCAAAGGGTGCCCAATGTCCCAACGCTGCTTTGGCAGTGCGTTCGGCGGGTACCCTTCTTTTTATGGGTGCTATGTGTACTGGTTGACGGCGCCAACTTTCTTCAAATACTCACCAAACGCGAGGAGTTCGATCTCTCGCTTCGAGTTCTTTGACAGCTTGTTGGTGTAGGACGAGCGGGGATGTGTAGACTGGTGATCTGGGTCAAGCGTGTCCACGAGAGCATGCACGACTACCCCATACACGAGGAGCCGCTGTCGAATTGCTTTTACGTGTGCATCTGCGAGAAGCTGTAAGAGCGGTTTGCACCACGCGCTAGCTGAGGAATCTTCGCTAACTTTCCTCCCGAACTCGACAACTCCAATTGTCCTTCGCCCGCCGGCAGGCGACAGTTCGGTTGTTATTTCACCAATCGCATTCTGGTTTGTTCGATTGACGAGACGTATCCGCTGTGAGCCCAGGCAAGCTATAAATTGCTGCAGCTTTGCGCCCCGTTTATCTGACGTAAGCGACATCCCCAAGCTTTCCTCTGCGAGGATCTCTATTCGACCCCAGAATCTCGCGTAGAGATATGCAAGGCCGATGAGATCTGAATTGAATGCGTCCGCAGAAGTCGATTTGTTTTGGAACGTTAGTAGCGAAAAATCGCGCTCCGCTAAGGACGTAGTTTTTCCAACAATTGCATCTGCCGCTTTCAACAGAGGGTCTAAGTGCGCATCTACAAGTTCTTTTGCGGATTTCTTTTCACCTCGGCTCGCTTTGACCCACGCAGCGAGGTAGTCGAGTAACTTTGCTATTAAGCCGCCGGATAGCGCAGCAAGGAACAGCGATGGCCACATGTCCTTCATTGATAGGACCCCCTGATGTTACGTCAAATGTCACGATTGAACCCTAGGTCTTTCGTGTTGCTGCGCGTTTAAAGTTGATCAATTTGCTGCGATTGTGCGCGTCGAACACTAACCAGCTGACCTTGTCGCAACGACTTAAATCTTGTGGTGGTTCGAGTCGCACCCCCTGATCAGTTTGCAGTGCGCAGTGTTGGTCAATATTTCACGCGCGCCAACAGGTGAAACCCTAAAAAGTCGACTTCGCCTCTATTTTCTCAGTCCGAACAACTTCAAGTGCAGCTTCAGGGCTTTAACGTTGGGGCGCTTTCCTTCGTTCTTTGGCAGACGCGGAGTCGACCCATGGAGTTCACGGTATGGGCCATCTTGCATGCGCCGGTGCAATACAACCGTCCACGTGCTTGGATCGAAACCGATGAGGCCCATGTCGAAGAGCGTGTGTATGTCAGCGCGAAGTAACAGTCCATTCTGGACGCGATTCGTGTGCTTACCTCGGTAACCGATAATGTGAGCTGCCTCAAGCACCTCAACCACTGAGCATCCCGTCAGCGCACACGTGTTTTGATAAGCGGCCTTAAGCGCGTTCCGAAACTTCTGCTGCCCTTGGCGCACGGCTAAAGACGCCAAAACGCGCTGGCGCGCATCCGCCATGTTCGAGGGATCAAAAGGTTTCAGAAGCACGGCCAACCTCTTCCTCTGAAATTGGCCTACGCGATTCTTCCGGTTGCAGACGCGTGACTAAAGCCTTGAACTTCTCGAAGACTCGGCTTGATTTGTCCCTCCAGGCGACCTTGGGCTCTCCCGCCCTCTCTGCATCTCGAAACGTGAGGCGGAGGACACCCAAATAAAACTCTTTTGCATTCTCCTTATACGGCCGGTAATCAAGCACCACCACCCTGCCAGCCGCCATCACATTGCACAGGGCGTGGTACACGCCCCCCTTGGGACCTGTTACAGCATGAGATGCGCGACGCCACTGTCCTTCGTTCGCCAGCATCCAATCAGGGACGTCATCCGTGTAGCCAGACGATTCTTCTTCCTGCCACTGGATTTTCAGGCTCATGTTTGCCTCTAGAAATGCTGCGGGGGTTCTACCCCGTTAACGCGGCCAGTTCAATGAAGAACGATGACAATGACCGTCAGCTTCTCGCAGCTTGCCACCCAAAGCGTCACGAGACGAGTTGGAGGCGTGGGTGGCGCTCACTGCTTGCCCCAGCGCCACCGCGGCGGTTCGCCTTTCCGTAAACACACCAGCGACAAGACAAGCGTGGCAACGACGATCACTGCAGCAAACGTCAGCGCATGGTGGGCAGGAGGAAGGAAGTGAACCGCAGCCACTAGAACCACACCGTAAACAGCAAGGACAACCCAGCCCTGCCAAGTTCTCGGAACGCCCCAGCCCCATCCGTAGCGTTTAGCAGGGAACCAATACTTGTTTGGTTTCTCGGTCATCCAGACTCCAAATCGAACGTCAGCACCGGGTCGCACTGTGCCACTCAAGTCGACCTCACACCAGTGCGCGGTGTCCGCAGGCCATCCAGCCTACGCGCCGCGCCACCTGCCGCCGCCGGTCGGCCGAAGGGAGAGTGCGCCGTTCGCCAACAGCATGACCCGCAACTCGAAGCTCGTATGCGTCGTCCGGCGATGACGATGGTGCTTGGCTCTCAGCCATGGCGGGTTTGAATCCGTTCCGGATGGCTATGGGACCGTTACTAGTGGCTGCTTGAGATCGGAATGGGCGGCGGACTTGACGGAGTACGCATTCGGACGTCCAGACGTCTGATTAAGATATCAACGGTGAACAGTTCTCGACAGAGGCGCGCGATCCGGCGCGGCCTTGCGCCGACATCTTGCCGTTGTTGATCAACTCAGAACTTCGAGATAAGCCATCACTGCGCGTTGCGCAGCGATGAAGTCCGCCGCTGCGCGGCCTTGAGCAAGAACCCAGGCACATAGTCACAGCCCGCCGCGTCAGCGGCCGGTTCGTTCTTGATCGCCTTCCGGTTGCAGCCGCTCTGCCTTGGCTGATCCGCCCCCGCTCGTTGGCCCCGGTGCGCAAGCGCCGCGCCAGCCGTGCCGTCTGTCACGTCGCCCGCTGCACCGCCGCTGCGCGGCAGGGGGCCGCCTCACGCCTCTGTGAGGGCGGCTCCAGCAGGCAGATCGGCACACCACAACCGGAGGGCACGGCATGAACAAGCAGACGAACCGAAATACCACCGCAGACGCGGCGACAGGCCAAGGCAAGATCGAGGGTCTCACCAGCAAGCAGGTGTGGGACGAGCAGGCAGCAGGCTACAGCATCGCGTCAGGCGCGGAAGCAGCAATTCTTGAACAGGCCGAAGCAATCTTGCGCAAACGGTTCGAGCGACTCGGAACCATGTGCCAACCGAGCGATGCAAGCGCATGGCTGCGCGTGCGTCTGGCATGCCGTGACAGCGAAGCGTTTTGCTGCCTTTTCCTTGACAACCGGCACCGCGTTTTAGGCTTTGAAGAGCTGTTCCACGGAACGATTGACGGGGCATCCGTACCACCCCGCGAAGTCGTGCGGGCTTGCCTGCATCACAACGCGGCCGCCGTGATCTTTGCGCATAACCACCCGTCGGGCGTGAGCGATCCCAGCGCCGCCGACGTGGCGCTGACGAACACCCTCAAACAGGCGCTGGACCTGATCGGAACGCGCGTTCTCGACCATCTCGTGATCGGCGAAAAGGTCACGAGCCTTTCCCAACGTGGCCTGATGTGAGCCACGACCCGACCACCCGGAGACGACACCATGAACAATCAAGACAACGACCTCGTGCGCGAGCTATTCGGCGAGCCGATCAGTACCTACACCCGCGCGGAAGCGATCAGCGACGGCACACTGATCGATGTCAGCGCCGAGGCGCGCGCGCTGGGCATCCGCCACCCCGTGGCATTGACTCGTGCCGCGTGGGCGGATTGTGTCGACTGGCTGGATGAAGACGGCCGCCGCCAAACTTACCAGGACATCCCCGGGCGCTTGCACGATGTGCTGTGGATGTTCCGTTGCGCTGCTCGCCACGCCGGCGGCGAGCGCATCCAATTTTCACTCTATCGGGTGCCCCGCGGCGGACGCGCGACGCGCCCTCGGCTGACGATGCTTGCGGCCGTGATCGGCCCGGGAGACACGGGCGAGCCGGTGCTGACGATCATGCTGCCCAATGAAGACTGATCCCGGGCGGCACATCCCTGTGTTCGGTCAGAGGCTGCTTATTGCGGCCGCTGATCCAATCCACGCGGCAAGCGCATAGCGGGCTCGCTATGCTTGCCCCGCTGCAAGACGCGACGAAGGGGAAGGAACGCAATGCCCGAAATCACCCAGGACGATATCCAGCGCGTGCTGCTGGCCGCCACACCTGAAGATGGCAGCAGCATCGGCAACCAGGCGCTGCGCGCGTTGATCGCCACGGTGCTGGGAAGTGAGGTTACCGAGGCGACTTACTTTGCCGCGCGCGATGCCTTGCTGGCACAAGGCCTGCTCGCGCTGGGTCGCGGCCGCGGCGGCTCGGTGCGCCGCATCATCAGCGTCGAACCCGGCGCGCTGGCACTGGAGCCGCAAGCCGTGCCCGAAGCCGCCAAGCAGCCCAAGCCGCAGCAGCGGGGTCTGCCGCTGGCCGCGCGCAAGCCCGGCGAACCCACCCGTCCCAAGCGCGGCAAGGGCGGGGAGAAAGTCAGCGCCTACCGCCACAAGGACCACCGCACCAACAACCCCGAGGTTGGTCTGGTCACACCCGACGACGACCCCGGCCAGCCCAAGACCACCTGGGCCTACGATCCACACCTCGATCCCGCGCTGCAGTTCGACAGCGGCCGCGCCGAGCTCGAGGCGCTGATCGACGATGCCCTGGCCAGCGGCGACACCGACACTATGCGCGCCGCGCTGGCCGAACTGAAACGCCGCGCCGCGCCTTACCTCAACTGGGCCGGCAAGGCCGAGCGCATCAGTTTTGCGGTGGACACCGTCAGCCTGCACGTGCACGAGCGCATCGACCCGGCCACCATCCTGGCCGCGCTGCGCAAGCGCCTGCGCGCGGGCAAGGCCGGCGTTGCCGATGCGCCGCATCAGGACGACTGGCTGCAGGCCTGGTTCGAGCAGCCGCTGCCGCTGCGCGAGGCCATCGAGTTCTACAAGCACGACCGCGGCTGGTCCAACCGCCTGATCGCCGGCGACAGCCTGCTGGTGATGAACAGCCTGCTCACTAAGGAGGGCATGGCCGGGCAGATGCAGATGATCTACATCGATCCGCCCTACGGCATCAAATACGGCAGCAACTTTCAGCCTTTCGTCAACAAGCGCGACGTGAAGGACCGCAAGGACGAAGATCTCACCGTCGAGCCCGAGATGATCAAGGCCTTCCGGGACACTTGGGAGCTCGGCATCCACTCGTACCTCACCTACCTGCGCGACCGGCTGCTGCTGGTGTGGGAACTGCTGCACGAGTCGGGCAGCGTGTTTGTGCAGATCTCGGATGAGAACCTGCACCATGTGCGAGAACTGCTCGATGACATTTTTGGAGTCGAAAACTACTGCTCGACAATTCAAGTGCAAAAGACAGGAAGCCAAGAAGGCACGTTGCTCGGTGCGACTGTCGATTTCCTGATTTGGTACGCTCGTGACAAAACCGCGGTTAAGTATCGTCAGTTGTACTTGCAGCGTATGCAGGGCGACAAGTCGTTTACTCGCTACGACTATGTTGAGCTCATTGGCGGAACAACTAGGCGAGCAACAAAAGCTGAGCTGCTTGGAATTTCTGGTAAACCGGAAGGCTGCAAAGCCTTCCAGTTTACCAGTCTAATCTCTGACGGTCAATCAAATTCGGATCAGAGGTTTGAGTTTCGTAGGCGTGAATACGCTCCAAAACCCACTTCGCATTGGAAAACATCAGTCTCTGGACTTGAACGCTTAGCGAGAGCAATGCGTGTTGATCAGGCAGATACGACGGTTCGTTACAAGCGGTATTTGGATGACTTTCCAGTTGTGCCTGTTGATGACAGGTGGGAGTCGATGCAGATCGGAAAGGAGCTGGTCTATGTGGTCCAGACGGCCGAGCGTGTCATCGAACGCTGTCTGCTGATGACCACCGACCCCGGCGATCTGGTGCTCGATCCGACCTGCGGCTCCGGCACCACGGCCTACGTCGCCGAAAAGTGGGGCCGCCGCTGGATCACCTGCGACACCTCGCGCGTGGCGGTGACACTCGCCAAGCAGCGCCTGATGACGGCCAGCTACGACTACTACGACTTGCGCTATCCCAACGAGGGCTTGAAGGCGGGCTTCATCTACAAGACGGTGCCGCACGTCACCCTGAAGTCCATTGCCAACAATCCCGAGATCGACGAGATCTACGCGCGTCTGCACTCGGCCATCGAGCAGGCGCTGGGCGAGTTGAACGCGGCACTGCGCGCGCAGCCGCTGGCACCGTTTGCGGTGACCGAAGGCGGACGCAAGGGCGCGAAGATGGACTTCGCCGCGCCGGCCAGCAAGACCGTCACAATGCCCTCGGGCGAGGACGCGCCCGCCGGCGCGCTGCTGGAGTGGGAGGTGCCGTTCGACTTCCCCGCCGCCTGGCCGCAGGACGCGCGCACTGCGTTCGATGCCTTCCACACCGCGCGCCAGGCCATGCAGCGGCGCATGGACCAGTCCATCGCCGCGCATGCGGACCAGGAGACGCTGTACGACCAGCCGCAGATCAACCGCGACAAGCTGCGCATCACCGGCCCGTTCACGGTCGAAGCCGTGCCATTTGCCACGGTGCAGGCGCTGGGCGACGAAGTGCCGCCGCGCGAGGCCGATGCCAGCGTGGCGCGCTCCGGCGAGTCGGCCCGCCAGCACGGCTGGCGCGACGAGCTGCTGAAAACCGGCATCCGCGGCCGCGGTGGCCAGATGCTGAAATTCGCCGAACTGGAGACGCTGCCCGGCACGCGCTATCTGCACTGCACCGGTGCCATAGCCGACAGCGGCGAGCGCGTCGTGGTGAGCTTTGGCCCCGAGTATGCCGCGTTGGAACGGCGCCAGGTGGAACTGGCCATGCGCGAGGCCGGCGAGCTGTTTCCGCGACCCAAGATGATCGTGTTTTGCGCCTTCGTGTTCGACCCCGAGGCCGCCAAGGACATCGACGCCACCAAGGGCATCGTGGCGCTCAAGGCCGAGATGAACACCGATCTGCTCACGGCTGATCTCAAGAAGGCCCGTGCCAGCAACCAGAGCTTCTGGCTGATGGGCCAGCCCGATGTTGCCCTGAAGTCCCTGGACGACGGCCGTTATGTGGTCGAGGTGCACGGCTTCGACTACTTCGACACCGCGCGCGGCGAGCTGATCTCGGGCGGCAAGAGCAAGATCGCCGCTTGGATGCTGGACACCGACTACGATCAGCGCAGCCTGTTCCCGCGCCAAGTGTTCTTTCCCATGGCCGGCGCCAAGGACGGCTGGAACAAGCTCAAGCGTGACATCAAAGCTGAGCTCGACGAAACCCTGATGGAGAGGTTCCACGGCACCGTCAGCTTGCCCTTCGAGCCCGGCGAACATCGGCGCATCGCGGTGAAGATCGTCGACGACCGCGGCATCGAGTCACTGAAAGTGATCACGCTGGAATGAGCCCGCAGGAACAACAACTGGAGCTGTTCGAGGAGCTCTCGCAAGACGAGGGCTTTGAGGTGGAATTCAAGTCCGCCCGCGGCGGTCTGCCGGGCAGCCTGTGGGAAACCTACAGCGCGTTCGCCAACACCAATGGCGGCACGATCTGGCTTGGCGTGGCGCAGAAGGATGGCATTCCCCAGGTTCAGGGTATCGAGGCTCCCGACAAACTTCGCAGCCAGCTCTGGGATCAACTGCACAATCGCGGGAAGGTCAGTCGCAATCTGCTGCAGGAATCGGATATCGCGGTGCTGCCCTTGGAAAATATGCCGGGCTTGTACCTGATCCGCATGCGCGTGCCGCGCGCCACGCGCAGGGAGCGCCCGGTCTACATTGGCCCCAGCCCCTTTGCGGGTACCTATCGGCGCAATCACGAGGGCGATTACCTCTGTACCGAGGACGAGGTGCGCCGCATGTTTGCGGACCAGTCCGACGAGCCGGCCGACAGCCGCATCCTTGAGGGATTCAAGCTCGAGGATTTGCATGCCGAATCGATCCAGCAGTACCGCAACCGGTTTGCCTCGCTCAGGCCTACGCATCCGTGGTTGCAGGAGGACGACCGCGGCCTGCTGGAACAATTAGGCGGCTTGCGCAGGGATCGCAGCAGCGGCCGTGAAGGCATTACCGTTGCCGGGCTGCTGATGTTTGGCCGCGAGCAGGCTATCCGTGATCCGGCGGCCGTGCCGGGCTTTCAGCTCGACTACCGCGAACACTTTACCGATGACGCATCGGTGCGCTGGTCGGACAGGCTGACACTTGATGGAACCTGGGAGGGCAACCTGTTCCAGTTTTATCAGCGCGTCATTGTGAAGCTGTCCTCGGGGCCGGGAGTGCGTCAGCCGTTCCAGGTTGATGCCGAGGGCTATCGGCGATCCACCACGCCGGTGCACGAGGCGCTCCAGGAGGCGCTGGTCAACGCGCTCATCCATGCCGACTACAGCGGCCAGGGCGGCATCGTGATCGAGCGCTACGTGGACCACATCGATTTTTCCAATCCGGGCACTCTGCTGCTGTCCCGCGAGCAGTTGCTGCAGGGAAGCATCAGCGAGTGTCGCAACAAGTCGCTGCAAAGGATGTTCCAGATGCTGGGCGTGGGCGACAAGGCCGGCTCGGGCATTGCCAAAATTCGCCAGAGCTGGGCTGCGCAGCATTGGCGATCACCGCGGCTGCGCGAGACCTTGCGGCCTGATCGTGTGGTGCTCGAATTGCCGATGATCACGATGCTGTCGCAGGAGGCACTGGGGAGACTACAGCGCCGCTTCGGGGCAGATATTCAGAGCAGGCTTTCGGCAGATCAAATCCAGGTACTGGTCTCTGCCGCACAAGATGGCACGATCACCAACCAGAGCCTGCAGGACATCCTGACGCTGCACCCTAGGGACATCACGTTCCTGCTGAAAGGCTTGGTCCAGGATGGCTATCTGGTGGCCGATGGAGCGCGGCGTGGTATGAAATACACGCTCGGCGGGGTCGATCCGGGCACCTCGAAGTACCCGGATACAGCCCCGAGCTTCCCGAATATCGCCTTGAGCTCCCCGGATATCCCGCCGAGCTCCCCGGATAGCGGCCCGGGTTCCGCGGAAGCTGCTGGAGCTGTTGATCTTGCGCATGTCCAAAACCGACTGGCGCCAACTGCAGCCCGGGTTCGGGCGACTCGTCGCGCCGCCCCGGAGCTGGTCAGAGCTGCCATTCTCGAACTGTGCTCGAGCCATGACCGGGGCCTCAATGATCTGGCGGTGGCGCTGGATCGCAAAGCAGAAACTTTGCGCGTTCAATATGTCGCGCCGATGGTTCGCGAGGGTCTTCTTGAGCCGCTCTATCCCAACACGCCCAACCACCCGCAGCAGGCCTACCGCACCCGTGCAACCGGAACGAGTGACACATGACCGCGACTGCTTCGCTGACCTTCGAGCCCGGCAAGCGGCACCGCATCCAGGTGAAGATCGTCGATGACCGTGGCATCAAATCGCTGAAAGTGATCACGCTGGTAATGAGCACGAGCGCGGATGCCAAGCAAGGAAGAGGCGCACGGCACAATGCCCGGGGTGTTGTACCAGAGCGCCGATGGCGCGCAGGAGATCGACGCCTGCATCGCCGACGACATCGCGTGGCTGACGCGGCCCCAGCTTGCGGCGCTGTTTGGCGGCAGGTACTGGCTGTTTTCAAGCGTGTGCGCAACATGTGCAGCAGTGGCGAGCTGCTGCCCGAGGCAACCCTTTCCAAGATGGAAACGGTTCACCGCGAGGGCAGCCGCCCGGTGCGCCGCACGCTGCAGTACTACAACCTCGACATGATCATGGACATGCTGGCAGAGCCAGGCGCCACCCCTGTGGGGCATCGCGCATGAGCACCCCCGCCTCGCTGATCGTCAATCGCCCCTACGACGCGCCCAGCCGGTACTGGGCGGAGCGCAGTGGCCAACTGGTGCTGGTGGAAGGCCGTCGCCCGGCCGGCTACGAGATTTTCGACACCCGCAACAACACCCGGCGCACCGAGCCGCTGGAGCTGGTCAACCGCATCCGCGAGCGCGTGGAAGCCTGGCGCGCGGCCGATTACCCCGGGGTCACCAGCGTCACCCGCAGCCTGCTGGAGCACTGGAACGACCGTGAGGCGCGGCAGTATCCGTTCTACTTCTGCCAGCTCGAGGCCATCGAGACTTTGATCTGGTACGTCGAGGCCAGCGCCGAGTTCAAGCAGGGCGTCTTCGTGCCCGGCGATGGCGGCCCCTGGGAGCGCCTGTGCAGCAAGATGGCCACCGGCAGCGGCAAGACCACCGTGATGGCGATGATCATCACCTGGCAAGTGCTGAACGCGCTGACCTACCCGAAGCGCAGCAAGGACTTCACGCGTGCCATCTTCATCGTGGCGCCAGGGCTGACGGTACGCGAGCGGCTGCAGGTGCTGTACCCCGGCAACCGCGCCAATGTCTACGACGAGTTCAGCCTGTGCCCGTCCGATGCCCTGCGCCAGCGCCTGAACCAGACGGAGCTGCTGGTGGAGAACTGGCACACGCTGATGCCGCTGAAGGAACCCGAGCGCTCGGTGGTGCGCAAGGGCGCCGAGTCCGACGAGGCCTACACCCGGCGGGTGCTGGGCAAGCTCGCCGGCTTTCGGGACCTGATGGTGATCAACGACGAGGCACACCACGCCTACCGCACCCCGGCCGACACCAAGATCAGCAAGCGCGAAGCCGAGGAACGTGGCATCGATCTGGACGAGGCCACGCGCTGGATCGAGGGTCTGGATCGCCTGCACAAGACGCGCCGCATCCAGCGCTGCTTCGATCTTTCGGCGACGCCGTTTGCGCCCACCGGCCGCACCAACACCGACGAAGGGTTGTTCGGCTGGATCGTGTCGGACTTCGGCCTCAATGACGCTATCGAAGCCGGTCTGGTGAAAACGCCGCGCGTAGTCGTACGCGACAGCGCGGTGCCCAACGCCGCCACGTTGCGCCCCAAGCTGTATCACCTGTACCGCGAGCGCGAAGTTCACGAGGACTTGAACCGGCGCGGCGCGCAGCCACACGAGGCGCTGCCGCAACTGGTGCAGCACGCCTACACGCTGCTGGGTGCCGATTGGCGCGAAACCGCACGCGCGTGGCAAGAGGCTGAGCATACGGTTCCACCGGTGATGCTGACCGTGTGCAATCGCACCGAGACCGCTGCTCGCATCGAGCACTACTTCGCGCAGGGCCACGCTTGGTGGCAGGAGCTGCATGCGCGCACGCGCCTGCTGCGCGTGGACTCGAAGGTGCTGGAGAAGGCCGAGCTGGGCGAAAGCGCTGCCGCTGACAAGGACTACGAGGCGCAACTGCAAGCCATCGTGCGCGATTCAGGCCTGCCTGCCGAACGCCAGGCCGAGCTGCTGGCACAGCCCAAGGAGGACGTGCTGCGCGCCATCGTCGACACCGTGGGCAAGATCGGCAAGGCGGGCCAGAACCTGCAGAACGTGATTTCGGTGGCGATGCTGTCCGAGGGCTGGGACGCCAAGAACGTCACCCACATCATGGGCCTGCGCGCCTTCACCAGCCAACTGCTGTGCGAGCAGGTGATCGGACGTGGCCTGCGGCGCGTGGGCTATGAAACCGACGAGTACGGCCTGTTCCTGCCCGAGTTCGTCAATGTGTTTGGCGTGCCGCTGTCGATCTACCAGGACATCAGCGGCGGTGTGGCGCCACCACCGCCCAAGCCGAGCACGCAGATCGAATCGCTGACCGAGCGCAATGCCTACGAGATCCGCTGGCCGAATGTGTTGCGCATCGACCCGGTGATGCGCGAGGAATTGGACGTGCATTGGGAGGCCATGGAGCCGCTGCAGATCGATCCGGCGCAAACACCGATCAGCGCGGACCTGGCGCCGGCGTTGGGCGGCGCTTCGGACATGAGCAAAGTGCAGCGCGTCGACCTTGAGCAGTTGCCGGATGATTTCCGTCTGCAGCGGCTGATGTTCCGTGCTTCCCGCCGCGCCTTCGAGGATGCACGTGCCGGCTACAAAGGCAACCCGGACTACCTCAGCATGCAACTGGTGCAACTGATGGACCGGTTCTTCAACTCCGACAAGCTGGTGATCCCGTCGCTGTACCACCAGGAGCCGCTACGCAAGCGCATCCTGCTGGCACTGAACCTCGAGCAGATCGTGCAGTACCTGATGCGCCATGTGTATGCCCGCAACGCTGAGCGCGTCGAGCTGGTGTTCGACGAAGACCGCCCGATCGGCAGCACGCGCGAGATGTCGACCTGGTACACCACCAAGCCGACCATCGCCACGCTGAAGTCGCAGATCAACTACATGGTCGGCGACAGCTCATGGGAAGGGCACACCGCCAACGTGCTGGAGACGACGGATCAGGCCGAGGCCTACGTCAAGAACGATCATCTCGGGTTCCAGATCTACTACCTCTGGAACGGTTCGCGCCGGCGCTACCTGCCCGATTTCCTGATCCGCCTCGCCAACGGCAAGACGCTGGTGTTGGAGATCAAGGGCGTCGACAGTGAGCAGAACAAGGCCAAGCGCGCCGCGCTGGATGCGTGGGTGCGCGGCGTTAACGAGAAGGGTGGCTTCGGGCCGTGGTGCTGGGATGTGGCCTTCGAGCCGTATCAGATCCAGGACATCCTCGCGAAGCACATCGGCTAGATGAGTGCGACGATGCGAGCTTGGATCGACAGAAACGGCAAGACGGCGGGTGCGATCTTTGCCTTGCTAGGACTTGCCGCATGGCTGTTAAAGGTGGCGAGTTGGGCTTGGCACAGCCCATGGTTTGCATGGCTGTTCGCCTCGTTGCCATGGCTTCCGGTTGTCATGGTGACGGTTGCCTTCGTGCTCGCGATCAGGGTGCTCAACCGATCAAGGCCACCGCCACCGCCTGCTCTACTTTCGCAAGTGGAACAAGCGTTGCTCACGACACTCGCTGCGAGCCCCAACACTGCCATGCAAGCGAGCCAAGTTGCTCGGATAACTCGCGTTCCAGAATTGGAATGCGAAGCGGCTGCCATGCGCTTGGAGGCTTGCGGCCTCGTCGTTCGCGGCAGCCAGCCCCTCTTCCATCAGCGCTTGTACAGCCTGACTGAAGAGGGAGTGCGCTACGTTAGCTCCAATCAGCCGTGACCACTCGAAGCGAAGTTGCCGCGTCAGCGCCTGATGCGTCGACTCTCAGTAACACAATCAGCACTGGTGGCTCGTGCAAGCAGGTTTCGTACTGAGGAGCGGTGCCACTGCCCGCCTCGCGGCTCGAACTTGTCGCGCTAGCGCCGCGCCTTCGCGATTACCCTCAGAGGCCGAGGCCGACTTGAGGTGCGGTTTGCGCGTTATCCCAACTTCCGCGCAAGGTCTTGCGTACGCAGATGCGTGTAGCGCTTCAGCATGGTCAGCGTCTTGTGTCCGGTGATGCCGGCAATCTCCAAGTCACCGAACACGCCGCGTTCCACGAGCCGCGAGGTGGCTTCATGGCGCAGATCATGGAAGTGCAGGTTCTCCAGGAATCCTGCGCGCAGTGCTTGCCCTGCGACTTTGCAATCGGATTCGTATGCGGCGCGCGCACGCGCACGGGCGATGCCCCAAGGCTTGTTCACGCTGTCCGCGCCACGCCAGTTGGGAATGACGCGCTCGCTGCTGCGCGGTAGTGTGGCGAGGACCGCGCAGGCCTTTGAGGAGAGCGGGATGCCGCGGATCGCGTCGCCATTCTTCATGCCATTGCCATCGATGCCGCGGACCAACGCAGTGTGCTTGTCCAAATCCACATCTTTCCAACGCAGTGCGAGCAGCTCGCCGACTCGCGCGCCAGACTCCAGCGCCAGGCGCACCAATGCAGCGAGCGGTGGCGGACAAGCCGCCAGCAGATAGGCTTCCTCGCCCTCTTCAAGGCGCCGCTCACGCGCATTGTTTTCCTTCGGGCGCGAGACCATCTTGCAGGCATTGGTCGGCAGTGCGATGCCCCATTCCTTGCCGGCAAGGTCGATGATCCGCGACAGCAGGTTCACTTCCTTGCGCACGGTCGAGGCCGACAGGCCGCTGCGCAGGCGCGCATCGCGGAAGTCGGCGACGACCTTGGATGTGACCGCGGCGAGCGAACGCCTGCCGAGGTGTTCATCCAGAACGCGCAAGGCAGGGCCGAAGTGCTTGCCGCGCTTGCTCGGCAGCACGTCGCGTCGATAGCGCTCGATCAGATCGTGCAGCAGCGTGTGCTCGGCGTCGTTGCGCGGCAGGTACACGCCGCGATCCATTTCGGATTCGACCGTACGTGCCCACAATTGTGCTTCCTTGCGGGAGTCGAGCGTCTTGCTGGTCAGCGGGTAGCCACGCCGGCGCACGATGGCCTGCCACTGGTAGGCTCCACGGTTGCGGATGGTGGCCATGGTCGCCTCGCGTGACAAATGAGTGACAACAACTCTATCATCCAGTACGAAAGCCAGCAACTACGCGGCTTGCAGAGGATCGGAAACGCGCCTTGTAAGCGGTAGGTCGCGTGTTCGAGTCACGCTGCCGGCACCAGAGACGGAGCGAGGTGTGGACGAAAGCGGCGTGGACTACGACGCGCGCCTGGCGGCGCTGGCTGCGGCTTTTGCGCAGT
>JAJZRT010000241.1 GCA_021802595.1 Pseudomonadota bacterium | reverse complement strand
AAGCAGAACGGCTGCGCAAGCTTGAAGCAGAAAACGTCGGGCTTCGCGCCGAACTGTCCGAACTGCGTCGCAGGCTCAAGCGTTTCGAGGCAATGGAATCCTTGCTTGCTGAAACCGGACGGTTCGCCCGATGACCGCGGCTATCCTCCTGCGGGTACAGCGCGTACGCAGCCGTTCGGACAAGGCGACGCTCTTCTCAGGACTCGCCATCGACGACACGGGGCTGCTTGTGGCTGGCGCCCCGCGGTATGCCGTGATGCTGCCCTCGTGCCGAGCGGTCGCAGAGGTCGAGCAGGGCCAGTGGTGGCGGCTCACCGGCAAGGCAGTACCGACGGAGTATGAGGTTGACGGCTACCGGGTAGTCGAGCACCGCATCACCGCGACTGACGCCGAGTTGGTGCGTCCGAGTGGGGAGCACATCGTCCAGTTGCTGGCGAGCAGTCCGGCGTTTCCGGGTATCGGTGAAGTCAAGGCAAGGCGGCTGTGGGAGCGGCTGGGCGAATCGCTGTACGACAGCCTCGACCAGGCCGACACGGACACCCTGGCCAGCGTGGTGGGTGCCGAATTGACGCAGGGTCTGCTCGCCGGCTGGTGCCAGTACGGTGATGCAGCGGCACTACGTTGGTTTCAGCGCGTCGGATTGAGCTTGCGCCTGTCGCGCAAGCTTCTGGATGTCTTTGGGAGCGAAGCGCTGGCTGCGGTCGAAGCCGACCCCTATCGGCTGCTTGCGTTCGGAATGAACTGGACGGCGGCGGATACCCTGGCCCGTGAGCATTTCGGGCTTTATGTCGACGACGAGCGCCGCCTATCCTCTGCCGTGGAGGCCGTGATGTACCAGGCCTTCGATGCGGGAAATACTTGCTGCGAGCGTCGGGAAGTAGAGACCTCGCTGGCGCGGCTGGTCGGCAAAGCGCAGGTGGCCTCAGCCTTGGAATTCGCGCAGGCCCATCACTGCGTTCATGTCTCAGGGGAGCGGCTTCATGCCCTTGGTCCCCGACTCCTTGAGCAGAGCGTTGCGAGCGCGCTTAGCGCCCGGCTCGGAAGGGAAGAGGCACTCGCATCCCCAGTGGACGTGGAGGCGTTCATCACCCGATTCGAGCAAGAGGAGGCCGTTTCGCTCGGCTTGCCCAGTTTCACCTTGAACGCCGCACAGCGCGAGGCCGTGCACGCGGTAGCGCGCCTTCCCCTCGTCCTCATCACGGGCGGCGCAGGGGTGGGTAAGACCACGGTGCTCAAGGCCGTCGAAGCCCTGCTCGAGCAAAGCGAACAGCACATCTACGCGATGGCCCTGTCCGGTCGGGCGGCGAAGCGGCTCGCCGAAGCCACACATCGCCCGGCGATGACGATTGCCGGGTTCCTCCGCAACGTCGCCCCACAGGGGCTTCCCGAAAACAGTGTGCTCGTGGTGGATGAGGCAAGCATGCTCGACATCTTGCTGGCCTATCGGCTGCTGGGTGCCATTCCGGCGTCGTGCCGTCTCGTCTTCATCGGCGACCCGTTCCAGTTGCCACCGGTCGGGCCGGGCCTGACCCTGCATGCACTGGTTCGCGTTCCGGCGGTGCCCCGGGTCGAGCTCACCGAAGTGCGACGCTTTGGCGGCGCGATTGCCGCCGGGGCTCAGGCGGTGCGCGACGGACAATGGCCGGCGCTGCCCGAAGCGGAGGACGAGGCGTTGGCCTTTCTGCCCTGCACGCCCGATGCTCTGGCCGATGCAGTGCTGCGGCTGTACCTGGCCGACCCCATGCATACGCAAGTGCTGACCTTCACCCGCGAGCGGGGTGTGGCTTCGTCTAAAGCACTCAATGCGCTGTGTCAGCGGGCCCTGAATGGAAACTCGCGCCGTCTGCTTATCTGGAGCGACGAGCGGGCGCGTCACGAGGATACCGGCCTGCGCCTGGGGGAGCCGGTCCTGTGCACCCGCAACCTGCACGCGTGGGGCCTCCAGAACGGCAGCCTCGGGCGCATCGAGACCATCGAGGACCCGCCAAAGCCACTCCATGGCCCTGACGGTGAGCCGAAGGGCATGGCGCTGGCGTGGGTGCGGTGGGATGACGGCGAGCGCCGACCAGTAACCGAGGAGGTGCTTGATGCGCTGGAACTCGGCTACGCGGTGACGGTGCACAAGGCCCAGGGCAGCCAGTTCGAACGCGTTCTGATTCCGGCCTATGCGGCGCGCAACCTGGACCGGACGATGCTCTACACGGCCATCACCCGCGCAAAAACCCAGGTCATCCTGGTGGGCGATGTGGAAGTGGCTCGCCGTGCCGTCGAGGCGCCACCGCATGCATCCCATCGCCAGGTGGCCTTGGCCGAATTGATGACGGAGGCCGCCGCATGTTCGTGACCGTCAAGGCCCGCGTCTATACCGATGCCACGGGCGTCTACACCGAGATTCCCGCCTTGCTGACGCCAGCCGGGGTGCTGGAGCCGCTGCTCGACTATTGCCTATATCGCAGCCACGACCGCAGCCTCACCTGGATGTCGAAGGTCACCCGCTCGGTGCGGATGTTCCTTGAGTACCTCCAGACCAACCCTGCCGAGCGCGATACCTACCGCCTGTTCCAGAACTTCGCCCAGCGGCTCTACACCGGAACCTTCGACCGCGAGACGGGACTCGACCCCAGCGGCCTGTGTTGGGCGCCACGCTCGCCGCAGGACGCCGGCCACATCATTACCCACCTGACCGACTTCTTCGACTGGCTGAGCGAGATGCGCCCCGAGGCAGCGAAGGTCAATCCCCGCTATGCGGGAGGCGCCTTTGACCGGCAGGCTGACGAGGCTGCCTACCAGTACCGCCGCAGCCGAGCCTTTCTCGGCCACACTTGGGCCGCGAACGCCTCTCCCACCGACACCGGACACCGCGTGCGCGGCCAACGCTTACCCAAGGTCGAGAAGGGAGAGCCTCCGGCCTTCCCGGAGGAGCGCTTCGAGGAACTGCTGGTTAAGGGCTTTCGCGCAGCGGGACGTCAAGACTATCGCGGCATGCTCATCACCTTGCTGCTGCACGGTGCCGGATTCCGCGAGTCGGAGCCCTTCCATCTCTACATCCACGACGTGCTTCCCGACCCCGCTAACCCGCGTCAGGCATTAGTCCGCATCCACCACCCGAGCCACGGTGCCGCGCCCGCCGATTGGCGTGACGAGCGGGGTCGACCGCGCAAGGGCAACCGGGCGGAATACCTCGCCCAGCAGTTCGGCCTCGTGCCTCGCACGGAAGTCATGGACAGCCGGCATGCCGGCTGGAAAGGCGGAATGCACGACGGCCCCTATTACAAGCAGGCGTACTGGTTCCTACCAGAGCATGGCGAGTGGTTCTTGCACTTGTGGCACCGCTACCTGGAGCAGGTCGCGCGCATCGACCGTAACCATCCCTTCGCGTTCATCAACCTGAGCCGCGAACCGGCTGGAAGGATGTACTGCCTTGGCCAGTACAACAAGGCCCATGCCGCCGCCTGCGAGCGCATCGGTCTTGCAGTTAGCAAGGCGCTGGGTACTACGCCACACGGTCACCGCCACGCCTACGGCCGTCGGCTCAAGAACGCCGGCATCGACAAGGCGCTCATCCGCCGCTTCATGCACCACGCCTCCCCTGAAAGCCAAGAGGTCTACACCCAGCCGAACACGCGAGAGGCGTTGGCAGCGCTGGAGGCTGCGGCCCAGCGGCTTCGGACCACGCATGCTTGGACGCCACCCACCTCCGGGCTGTTGCTGCCTGGTGTCGAACCTAACGACTGAGGATTCATCATGGCCGAAAAGAAGAAAACGTCCGTGCCCGGAGGCTCTACGCTCCCGGCGCGAAGAAAGAAAGGGATTAAGCGCGCCACGGACACGTCCCTCGAGTGGGTCGCGGGGGAGTATCCGCAGCTCGAACCCTGGCGGCTACTCGCTGTGGAGTGGCTGAAAGGGGAAACTCGCGGGCTCGATTGGCGACTTCAGGCACTGGTAGCGTTCTTCGAGCGCTATATCAACGAGCTGTCCTTGCCCCCCAACCCGGCTGTGCTTCTGGCACGCACTACCGTACTGCCAGACTTCTACCAGACGGCGTGTCCTGATTCGGAAAAAGGCATCCGGTACAACAACATAATCCACTCTTTCCTGCACTTCGTGTTGCTCAGTGAGTTCAGCGAAGCCTCCGACGAAGGCCAACTGGTCGTTTCGCCAGCCTTCCACAACCCGGTGCCCAGGATGACCACAAGCGGCCTGCCCCGTCGCGACGAAAGCGTGCACTCCCCGCTGCCCTACGGCCACATTGACGAACTGCGCCAGATGTTGGCTGCGGGTCCGCACTTCCGCGACTGGCAGTGGGCGCAGAGTGCGCTGGGTGTAGAAATCGGCAAGATTGGGCGTGGTGCTCCCGACTGGTTCGAGGTGACCGAAGAGCAGCTTGACCGGAATGACCCGGACTGCGTGTGGCGCGAGCGTCCGATGGCGAAAGGGACGCGCCTGGAAATGTGGAGCCCGGTGCGCTGGGTCGCGCTGCTGGTCAAGCTCATTCTGCCCTTACGCACCTTCCAGGTCCGTATGCTCGATTCGGGCGAAGCGGATACCTGGCGCTATGCAGACGGCGACTGGGCGTTGAACCCGAACCGGCTTGCTCAAGGTAACGAACGGCGCCCCTTGCAACAGGGAGTGTTTCGCCGCAGCGTGCCGTTGGCCGATGGCGAGGCGGTCCCGGCCGTGCTCTACATCAATACAAACAAGACCGCCGACATCGCCAAGTCAGGCCCCGAGAAGGGGTACGTTCTGCCGTGGTCCTTTGGCGGACCTGTGCATCAGGACGTCTTCTACTGGCTGGAGAAGCTGCGCAACTGGCAGGAGACGTACAACCCAGTCTCCCGGCGTACGTCGTGGACGGAACTGGATAGCCGCCACATCCAGGCGAAGAGCGGCGTACAACTCGCGGGCTATCCCGACACCTGCTTCCTCTTCCGGTTGCCGGAGGCACGAAACCACGAAAGCCATCTGCCGCCGACCAGAGAGATGCTCGATAAGGTGTGGTTTCGTTTGTTGGAAGCCCTAGAAACTCGGCTCGCCGACCGGAATGAAACCCATAGCAACGGGGCGCCGATTCGGTTCTTGCCAGAAGAGCAGAAGAGCGATGATACAACCCTATTCCCCCTGCACAGCCTGCGCGTCTCCCTCATCACCGCGCTGGCGCTAGAAGGCCAAGTGCCGTTTCCCATACTACAAAAGCTCGTCGGCCACAGCCGCCTGCTGATGACGCTCTACTACACCAAGCCCGGCGCGACACATATCCGCGACGTACTGCTCGGTGCCGCCGAGCGGATGGAGGCAGCCAAGGACGCGAGCATCCAGAACTTCCTGCTCGACATCGAGCATGGGAAGCTCCTTGAACATGCCATCTGCAATAGCGGGCCCTCGCTCGCTGCTGCCATTCCGCAGCATCCAGCCACGCGCAACCCGGTGGGCTGGATGCCGATGCACCACGGTCTGTGCCTGGTAGGCGGCAACACCAGCGAGGTCGAGGACAACGGTGCCGTGGGTGGATGCTACAACGGCGGCCCGAACCGGGGCTCGGCGGTAGCCCCCAAGTATGGCCCCGTGCCCGGTGGCAGCCGCAACTGCGTGCGCTGCCGCTGGTTCGTGACTGCGCCGCACCATCTGCCGGCACTGGCCGCGCACTTCAACACGCTTGCCTACCACTTCGATGAGGCGCGCAATGCCTGTCTCTCCCGAGAAAACGACCTCCAGGCCCTCAAGAAGGACAAAGCCGATGCGGAAGAGGCAGGTCAGCCCTTCGCCCGGCTGGATGCCTACCGGCAAGCCGAGCGGGTGTGGGAGAGCGCGATGAAGCGCTTCAGCGACCTGGCTGAAGACCTGGTGGCCTGCTGGCGTCTCATCGAACGCTGCAAGGCGGCGCTCGAAGCAAGGAATGGCGACGGCACACAATTGGTAGCTGCCGGCACCGTGTGCGATGTGCAGGCCGTCTTCGAGGAAACTGAATCAGAGCTGCTGCAACTCGTGGGCGTGTGCGAAAACGTCGAGTTCTATCCAGACCTGGAGCCGGGCAAAGCGGTGTTTCGCCGCAGCCAACTGCTGGATGCCGTCCTTTACCGCGACGACTTGCCCCCCGTGTTCATGCTGCTGAGTGAAGACGAACAGCTTCGCATCGGTAACGCCTTCATGCGCCATCTCGCTACGCAAATGAATCCGCAAAACCCGACGCTCGGCCAGCGCGAAGTGATTCGCCTGATGGACGCGGGGGTGCGCCTCAGCGAGCACTTTGATTTGGACCTTGCCT
>JAJZRT010000240.1 GCA_021802595.1 Pseudomonadota bacterium | reverse complement strand
CGGCAGCGCGAGGTCGGCGCCGAGCGCGAGGCCGGACGCCACGCACACCAGCGCATAGCCGGCGAGTTGGCCTTCGCCCAGCCAGAACGCGCCGATGAAGGCGGCGATCGCCAGCCCCATCGACACCAGCCAGGCGTCGAGCGTGCCGATGCGCCTGGCGAGCCGCACCCACAACGGCAGCCCGAGCGCGCCGCTCAGGAAATAGATGGCGAGAAACAGCCCGCTGAAGGCGGCGAGCTGCAGCACGTCGTCAATGAAGAAAATCACCAGCGTGGCGGGCAGCGAGGCGGCGATGCCGTTCATCAGATAGCCGGGCGCGAAGCGCGCGAACGCGGGATTGGCGAAGGGATGCAGCAGTTGACGCCAGCCTGGCGCACGCGGGCCGTGCCGCATGGGCGGCGTGGCGAGGAGCGTGAATGCGGCGAAGCCCAGCAACAGCGCAAGAAATATCCAGCCCATGCGCGCCAGCCCGTCGGCCAGCGTCGCCGCCAGCACCGTGGGCAGCGCGGCGGCGAGCACGACGCCGACCAGCCCGAATCCCTCGCGCGCGGCGAACAGCCGGGTGCGCTCATGCGGCACGCTCGACAGGCGCGCGCCCCAGGTGTTGTGGACGACCGTGGCGAGGCTGTAGCCGACGGTGGTCACCGTCAGCATCGCGATCAGCCAGGGTACGACCGGCAGCGTGGCGGGCAGTGTAAAAATCCCCATCCAGCCGAGTCCCAGCAACGGAAGGGAGGACGCAACCAGGACACGCGGATGGGGAAAACGGTCGAACAGCGCCCCGAGCAAGGGGTCGATGGCGGCGTCGAAAAAGCGCAGCGCAAGCAGGATCGCGCCCAGCGCGGTGAGCGAGATCACGCCGCTGTAGAACGGGGCGAGGTGTACATAGAGCGGCAGCGCGGCAAACGCCAGCGGCAGGCCGAGGCCGCCGTAGGCGAACAGCCGGATGCGGGGCAGCGGCGTCATGGCGACTTGAGCAGGCGGGCGCGCAGGTCGGGCGCGCGGGTGGCCGGATGCAGCCAGATCCCGAAGAAGGCGTCGGCAAACGCTTCGTCGTCGATCCGGCCGAGCTTGCGCGTGCCGCTGTAGAACGCGGCGCCCTCACCGGGAATGCGAACGCCGATGAGGCGGTCGCCGGCCTGCACATCGGGAAACAGCGCCTGCATCTGCTGCTCCCAGCGTTCGAGCGTGGACGCGGGATAGGCGCGCTGGGCGCGCATTTCCTCGATCGAGCGACGGGCGATGGCGGCGCCGTCGAAACTGCGCGCATAGCGCAGTTCCAGCGCAAAAGGCGGCCTGCCAGTCCACACACCGCCGGGCGACCACAGCGTGGCATCGTAGATGCGAAGGCCAAAATAGCGCAGGGTGCCGCTGCCGACCGCCTCGAAATCCGCGAGGTGCGGCAACGGGCTGGCGTGGGCCGCCAGCGCGCCCCACAACCAGGCGGTGGCGAGGCCGCCGCTAAGCCGCGTGCTCAAGGCGGAACTGCGCCACATCGATCGATCCGGCATGGAAGCCGGCCTCGCAATACGCCAGGTAGAAATGCCAGATGCGCATGAATCGTTCGTCGAAGCCGAGCCTGCGCACCGCCTCGGCCTGGGCATGGAAGGCCTGGCGCCAGCGCTTCAGGGTTTCGGCGTAATCGAGGCCGAAGTGTTCCTGCGCCGTGACTGCGAGGCCGGCGCGCGATGCCTCCTCGGCGAAGCGGCGGCTGGACGGCAGCATGCCGCCGGGAAAAACGTATTGCTGGATGAAATCGGAGCCGGTGCGGTAGCGGTCGAACAGCGCGTCGTCGATGAGGATGGTCTGCACCACCGCGCGACCGCCTGCCTTGAGGCTGCGCTTGAGCGTATCGAAATACGCCGGCCAGTAGGCTTCGCCCACGGCCTCGAACATCTCGATCGAGACGATGCCGTCGTATTGCCGGGCCTCCTCGCGATAGTCCTGCAGATCGAAGCGGCAGCGGTCCTGCAGCTGCGCCTGGCGGATACGGGCACGGGCGTAGTCGAGCTGCTCGCGCGACAGCGTGATGCCGCGCACCTGATGCTGCGCCTCACTTGCAGCGTGCTCGGCAAAGCCGCCCCAGCCGCAGCCGATTTCGAGCAGCGACTGCCCGGCAGGCAGATCGAGAAGGTCTAGCATGCGCTGATACTTGCGGGTTTGCGCGTCCTGCAGCGATAGCCCCGGGTCGCCGTCGAAGCGCGCGCTCGAGTAGGTCATCGAGGGATCGAGCCACAGCGCGTAGAAATCGTTGCCGAGGTCGTAGTGGCTGGCGATGTTGCGGCGCGAGCCTTCCAGCGTGTTGGCGTTCAGCAGGTGGCGCAGCCGGCTGTACAGCCGTCCCCACCAGCGGCCGTAGATGGCCTGGTCGAGCGCGCTGCGGTTGTTGGCCAGCAGGGTCAGCACGCCGGTCAGGTCGGCGGTGTGCCAGGCGCCGGAGATATAGCCCTCGGCGAAGCCGATGTCGCCCTTGCTCAGGACGTCGCGAAACGCGCTCCACTGGTTGAACTTCAGCCAGGCATCGGGCGTGCCGTGGCCGACCGTGAGTTCCATGCCGTTGGGCAGTTCCAGATGCAGGCAGCCGTGCTCGATTTCCCGCAGCAGGTGGATCACCTGGCGGGCATGCCACGGGGTGTTGCTGTGCTGCAGCGCAGTGTTGAGGGTGGCAGTGTTCATTCGGTGACCTCCTTGAGTGGCGTCTGGGGTTTGCGGAAGAAGGGCACGCGCTTGAGCAACAGGCGCAGCGCCTGCAGATGGATGCGCGCGATCACCCCCCAGGTCATCAGGGGATAGCTGAAGAACGCCCTGAGACCGGCCCGTGCGGTGAGCGGTTCGAGACGCCCAAACCAGGCGGTGCGCAGCGCCTCGCCGCTGCCGTCGTCGTAATCGATTCGGGCGCGGAAGAAGCCTGGTCCGGACTGGAAGCGGAAGGTGTAGCGGCCGCGCACCGGGAAGAAGGGCGAGACGTGAAACACCTTGTCCGCGTGGAGGATTGCGTCCGGATCGTCAGTGCGCAGCAGGTAGACATGACGCTCGCCGAAGGTGTTGTTGACCTCGGCCAGCACCGCGAGCAGATGACCGTCGGCCCGATGGCAATGCCAGAAGCTGACCGGCTTGAAGGCGTAGCCGAGCACGCGTGGAAAGGTGGTGAGCCAGATTTCGCCGTCGGCGACCAGGCCGTGCCGGGCCAGGAGTTCCTGCACCCAGTCCAGGCAGTTGCCGCCGTCGCCATGATCGGCCTCGTGAAAACTCAGCAGGTTGAAGCGGTTGAGCGAGAACCCGCGCGTTTTGGCCTGCCCGAGGTCATGAATCGGCAGGCGCACGAAATATACCGGGTAGTCGAAGCGGTGCAGCACCGGGTGCAGCCGCGCGTGCATCACGCGGCCGTAGCCGATCTGCGCGGAAGAAGTGGGCTCAGGCCGCATCCGCGAGCGCCTTCCAGGGGGCGGCCGTATCGAGTCGCCGAGCCAAATGCAGCGCCGATGCCAGGCCGTCTTCGTGGAACCCGTAGCCCAGCCAGGCGCCGGCCAGCCAGATGCCGTCGCGGCCGTTGCCCTGCTTGATCTGGCGCTGGATCGCGGTGGCATGGCGGGTGAACACCGGGTGACTGTAGTGGAATTCGCCGTGTACCCTGGCCGGATCGGGTTCCTGCAGCGGATTGAGCGAGACGATCACCGGCGTGTCGGTCGGCAGCGGCTGCAGGCGATTGATCAGGTAATGCACCGCCACCGGCCGGTCGCTGAGCCCGCCGTGCCCCGACTGATAGTTCCAGGCCGACCACAGGTTGCGGCGGCGCGGCAGCATGCTGGCGTCGCTGTGGAGCACCGCGCGGTTCGGCTGGTAGGGCATCTGCAGAAGCAGTCGCGCCTGGGCCGGGTAATGCCGGGCGAGGATGGCGTGCGACTGGTCGCTGTGGCAGGCCAGCACGACCTGGTCGTACACGCCCGACAGCGCGCCACTGACGAGTTCGACGCGGCTGCCGCGCGGGCGCAGCGATTCGACCGGCTGGCCGAGGTGGATGTCGCCGATGCCGGCGGCCATCTTGTTGACGTATTCGCGACCGCCGCCCTTGACCGTTCGCCACTGCGGCCGGTTCAGAACCTGCAGCAGGCCGTGGTTGCGGCAGAAGGTGACGAAGGACGCGAGGGGAAATTCCAGCATCTGCGACGCCGGGCACGACCAGATCGCCGCCGCCATCGGCAGCAGATACCACTCGATGAACGGTCGGCCGTAGCCGCGCACCCTGAGGTAGTCGCCCAGCGCCATGCTGCTCGCGAGTGCGGGTTCGCGCACCGACTCGCGGTTGAAGCGGAGGATGTCGCGCAGCATGGACCAGAAGGCCGGCCGCGCCAGATTGCTGCGCTGGCCGAATACCGTATTGAGGTCGGTGCCGGCCCATTCGAGATCGGCCTGGTCGAGCCGCACGCTGAACGACATGTCGCTGGCGACGGTTTCGACGCCCAGCGTGTCGAACAGCCGGGTGAGTTCGGGATAGGTGCGGTGGTTGAACACCAGAAATCCGGTGTCGACCGGAAAGGTCCGGCCGTCGAGCGACACGTCCACCGTGTGCGTGTGGCCGCCGAGGCGGCTGTCTGCCTCGAACAGCGTCACCTGATGGTGGCGGCCCAAGAGCCAGGCGGCCGACAGGCCCGCGATCCCTGATCCGACGACAGCGATGCGCATCCTAGTGGCCCGCCTGCGTGAGGTTGGATGAAACCTTGAGCATGGACTCGATGGCCTGAACCATGTCCCTCGATTCCGGATCGACCTGGCTGGCGAAGGAGCGCACGTGCATGCCGCTGCGGTCAATCAGGTACTTGTGGAAATTCCAGCGCGGCCGTTCGCCGCTGGCCCGGGCCAGGTCCTCGTAGAGCGGATTGGCGTTGGCGGCTGTGACGCCGATCTTGGAAAACAACGGGAAATCAACCTGATAGTTGCTTTCGCAGAAGTTCTTGATCACCTTGTTGCTGCCTGGCTCCTGGCCGCCGAAGTCGTTGGCCGGGAAGCCCAGCACCACCAGCCCCTGTTTGCCGTATCGCGCGTACAGGGCCTGCAATCCCTTGTACTGGCCGGTATATCCGCACTGGCTGGCGGTATTGACGACCAGCACCACCTTGCCGGCGTAGTCGCACAGGTTCTGCATCGTGCCGTCGATATCCTTGAGCGTGTGATTGAGCAGGGGTGGACAGGCCGGCGCGGCCTGCGCCGTGGCCGCCAGCAACAGGGCGGGCATAAGCAGGGCGTATTTCATGTGCGGATCACCTTGTGCGGCGTACAGGATGGGGAAATGGTTTGCGCGTCGGGCACGGCACGCGGCAGGACCGGGTGCGCCGCGCCGCGCACGGGCCCGGACAGGTACCCGAGCGCCACGGCCCGTGTCGCGGCCGGCATGCAGGACACTCCGGACCGGTCCCACACGGCCACATCGCGCACGGGCGTGTGGGCCAGCAAGGCGGTTGCCAGAACTGGCGCGACAATCAGAGACGCGGTGGCTGTGCCCATTTGTCTTGGTCAAACACTGAACATGTGCTTAAATTAGGCCAACATTTTGCCGATGTCAACACATTGTCCAGGACAAATATGCGTGCAAGCACGATGAATGTCACAACGGGGCTTCCTATCGCCTCGGTCGAGCGGGAAACCGGCCTGTCAAAGGACACCCTGCGCGTGTGGGAGCGTCGCTACGGCTTTCCGACGCCCGAACGCGACGTCAATGGCGAACGCCTGTACGCCCCGGCGCAGGTTCGCCGCCTCGCGCAAATCAAGCGCCTGATGGACCTGGGACACCGCCCCGGCAAACTGATGACGCTGGACGAGTCTGCCCTGCTGGCGCTCGACGAAACGCGCAGCGCCACGCGGACCACGGCAGACGACCCGCAGCTCGACACCTGGCTGCACTGGGTCAGGACGCACGACAGCGACGCCCTGCAACTGGCTTTTCACCGGGAGTTGGCGAAACGCGGCATGACCTGCTTTGTCCAGGACATTGTTGCGCCGCTGATCGTCCGTATCGGCGAGGCCTGGTCGCGCAACGAGCTTGGCGTGTTCGAGGAGCACCTGTTCTCGCAGCATCTGGAAAAGCTGTTCCGCAGCACGCTCGCCAACATGACGCCGCAGACCGGTGCCCCGCGCGTACTGCTCACCACGCTCTCCGGCGAAGAGCACACGCTGGGGCTGCTGATGGTGGAAGCGCTACTGGTGGTCGAGGATGCCTATCCGGTGCTGCTCGGCCCGCAAACCCCGATCGACGAGATCGTGCGCGCCGCACAGATCAAGCAGGTCGAC
>JAJZRT010000239.1 GCA_021802595.1 Pseudomonadota bacterium | reverse complement strand
CAGCAGGCGGGCGATGGGATAGATGAACAGCGCGGCAAACAGCAGCAGCGGCACCGCAGTGCGGGCGTGACGGGCGGCGCGCCGCAGTGTTGCCGTCACTGGCCTGCTACGGCGCGGCTGAACCAGCTGTTCACCTGCGCCTCCAGGGCACCCCAGAGGCCGGCGGGCAGCGCTTCCACGTCGATGCCGTCGAGGGACGGCAGCAGCTTGTTCGGTGCGGGCGCGTCGCTGGTGAGCGGCCAGTAGAGGCTGTCGCCCTCGCTGTCGGCCATGCGCAGACGCTGGGTCGCCGGCGCCATGGCGAAGCGGATGAACCGCTCGGCCTCCTGCCGCACCTTGTTCGGCACACCTGCCGCCACCACGATGACGCTGGGCAGGGCGAAGGCAGGCTTGGGTATCACCACCCGCAGGCTAGGATCATGGGCGGCCATGTTCCAGGCCGCCGACGACTGGGTGATGGCAACCTTGATGTCGCCGGCCTTGAGCGCCGCCAGCGTGTTGGCATTCTTCGGATAGACGTGCAGACCGTTGGCCTTCAGGCCCAGCACGTAGGATTTGCCGGCCGGCCAGCCTCCCCCCTGGGACAGCATGCCCGCCAGCATGGGGAACATCGGTCCCGAGATGGCGGGATTGTTCATGCCGATGGCGCCGCGCAGCGCCGGGTTTTGCAGGTCGGACCAGCTGCGGGGCGGATCCTGGAGCACAGAGGGACGATAGGTGAAGGCGCCGGCAAGGGTCAGTCCGGTGGGCGTGTAGCTGCCGTCGGCAGGCACCAGCTTGCGGCCCAGCGGCGTCCAGGGCAATTCGGGCACCGTGTCCCGCGCGACCAGGTGGGCGTGGTCCAGGCCCGCCGCCGCCTCGTTGCCATCGAACCAGGCCAGCGTCCATCCCGGGCGGTTGCCCTCGGCGGAGACCCGCGCGAGCAAGGCACCCGTAGAGAGGTCCACGACGGTCACGGGAATGCCTGTGGCGCGGGTGAACGCCTTGGCCACTTCGTCGCCGTAGTCGACGGCACTGTAGAGCACCAGACCGTGCGGACCCCGCGGCCACAGCATCCAGCCGGCGGCTGCCGCCAACACGAGCAGTATGAGGCCGATCGGCAGCAGTCGCTTCAAGATGTCGTCTCCCGGGAAATCCGGGTTTTATAGCTTTCGCGTGTGAAAGTCTGATGACAGCCGGTAGTCCGGCGTAAACCGTTTGTCACATGGGATCGTTCAGCGCGATCAAACGCGCAGCCGCGCGCAGGGGTTTACGCCGCGGTCTGCAAGGCCACCCGCATCTGTTCCTCGGTGACCGGATATTTCAGCACGGCGTCGACGGGAAACAGCTCCAGCAGCTTGCCGATGTGGGCTTCCTGGCTGGGCTGCATGACCACAATGATCTTTGCCTGCGGTGCCGCGGCTTGCAGGGTTCTCAGGCTGACATCCAAATTCGATACGGTATTCCCTGCATAGTCGTTGCCCCAGCCATAGATGAACTCGCCCAGGAAGAAATCAGGTGGCTGCTTCTGCAAGGCACGATGCAGGTTGCGGGCGGAATCGAAGCGCTCGGCCGCGATCTCCAGCTCGCGATACAGGTCGGGAAAATGGGGGGAGAAGGGGGAGGCGACCAGGGCGTAGAGGGTCTTCATGCGACTACGGTTTCATGCGGGGCTCAGCCGGCATTGTGCCGAAAAAAAAGCAGCCGCGGCTGGGGTGCGGCATCCCGCTAGCCCAGGCAGCGCTCGTGCGGGGGCGTGACTGCGAGAAACGATGCCCCCTCGTTCACCGTGTTCAGGCGGCCGCCGCCACGCCCAGCGCCCGCGCCCGCAACTGTCCGCAGCCGCCCTCCACATCCTGCCCCGCGGAGTGGCGCAGCTTGGTGAGCACGCCGCGGCGGTGCAAAGTGCGCGCCATCTCGGCGGCGCGTGCCCAACTCGGGCGGCGGAAGCCGTCGTCCTCGCCCCCTTCAACACTGTTGTAGGGGATCAAATTCATCACCGCGTATTTGCCGGCCAGCAAGCGGGCAATGCCTTCCAGTTCGGCATCGCTGTCGTTGATGCCTTCGAGCAGCGTCCACTGGTACTGGATCGGGTAGCCGGTGCGGCGGGCATAGGCCTCGCCCAACTCGACCAGCTCGGCCGGCGCGATGTCGGGCGCCTTGGGCAGCAGACGGCGGCGCAGCTCGACATCGGTGGTGTGCAGGGAGAGCGCCAGGGCGGGTTTTACTTTTTCATGAGGCAGACGCTCGAACACGCGTCGGTCACCCACCGTCGAGAACACCAGGTTCTTGTGGCCGATGCCGCCCTCGACACCCAGGAACTCGATGGCCTCCAGCACGTTGTCCAGATTGTGGGCCGGTTCGCCCATGCCCATGAACACGACCTTCTTCACCGCGCGGCGGCTGCGCGCCAGCACCACCTGGGCGACGATCTCCGCGCTGGAAAGCTGGCGCAGCAGGCCGGTGCGGCCGGTCATGCAGAACACGCAGCCCACCGCACAGCCGACCTGGGTGGACACGCACAGCCCGTCCTTCGGCAGCAGCACGCTTTCCACCGTCTGCCCATCCGCCATCTGCACCAGCAGGCGGGCCGAGCCATCCGCGCCGGGGTGCTCGGAATGCACGCGCGCCAGGCCCTGCCACTCGGCGAAGAGGCCTGGCAGGCCCTCGCGCAGGGTCAGGGGCAGAAAATCTTCGGCGCGCCGCCGCTGGGTGTCGAGCGGCGCTCCGCGCAGCCAGGCGCGCAGTACCGGCCCTTCATGGCAGGGCGCCGCGCCCAGGTCGCGCAGACGTTGGCGGAGTTGAGGGAGTCGCATGGCGGGGCGGATGGTAGCACGGGGGCTGCGGTCGGCTGCGGGGCGGCCTGGCCGCCAGGGGCTATCTATGTGTAAATGCAGGGCCTGACCCCGTGCCTTGTTGCGGCTCCCCCTATGCGCCAAAAAAAAACCGGCACTAGGCCGGGTCGCTGTTGGGGTGCTGGCCGGATCAGTCAGCGATTCGTCGGGTGGCCTTCAATCGCACCCGCTCTTCCTTCAATCGCGCCTGCGCTTCGGATTTGATTCTAACGAATTCCAGACTCAACGCCTTGCCTTCTGCCACGCTGATCTCATTGTTGCGGCCAGCAAGGATGGTTTTAACCATAACATCGCGCTGCGCTTCGGGGGTTGAGGCCTCACGCAGCTGATGAAGCAGATCAGTCACTCTTGGATTTTCAGAGATGGGGGCAGATTCTTTTTTAGCCATGGTCGTGTTTTCCTGTAGCTCAATTGCGGTTAGGGGCGACCGATGCTGATGCACTTGTCATACTGTTCCATCGGTACCCCCATCCTACGCCTATCCACACGAAGGCGCGCAATCAAAGGGGCCCGGCTCGAATAAATTGAGGGACAGGGACAAATCGGACGAATCGGGGGACAGACCGCGGTTCTGCCAGACATCGGAAGAACCCGTCACGAAAAACCGCGGTCTGTCCACTATTGCTTACTTGCCTTGCTGTAATCGAACGCCCGGATAAACAATCCGAAGCCAACCCCTTTACCGAACCCGCGCCCGCATCACACGCGCCTCGTGCCAGGGCGCAGCGCCGAGACCGAGCAGACGTTGTCGGAGCTGAGGAAGTCGCACGGCGGAGCAGAAAATCGGTGCTGACCGCTGCGGCAAAAAGGGCAGAAAATGTCGTGGGTGCTGTGTTCGTCTAGTGCGTCGCTTTTTGCGCGTCTTTCTTATCGATGAAAAACGGGCAGGTCGTGGTGTTGTCGGGCTGGCGGATCAGTTCCTCGCTGAAGTCGGCATAGGTGCGGGTCAGCAGATGCTTGCCGGCATCGTCCTCATAGCGCTCACACTGTTGCGCGAGCGCGCAGTTCGAGGTCATGCAGTAGGTGTGGGTCATGGCTTGTCTCGTTGGTTGTACGGATGTTGGTCCGCGCGTGGTTACTGGGTTGTCCTATTTGCGCCAGGAAATCGTGGTCTGTTCCCTATTGTTTTTGATTCTTGCTAAGCCCCGAACCAGAAGGAATTGCCCTTCATCAGAAACTCGACGTGCGGCATGTAATGCGAGCCATCACATGAAAAGGTCACGCTCACCATGCCGTTGAAGATGTTGATAGAGGCCATGCGCAGATAAAAAGTCGGATCGGTGAGGCGCAATGACTTCAGTGCATCCAGAATCAGCTTGATGTCGCCTTGCGGGATCGCGGCACCGGACGGGTAGTCTCGCGTGGGATAGATCAGGCAGATGTCCGGATCGCTCAAGGCCTCATGATCCAGAATGCGATAACGAAAAGGATCATCCACGGTCCAGATCGTGGCCTGGCTGCTGGAAAAGTGGATCTGGCATTGAAACACGCCGCACTGCGTCAGCAGTTCCTCCAGGATGGACAACGCCTGGTCCAAATTGCGATCCATCGGGCTTTCCACGCGGCTCTGCTGAAACACCCCGCCGCGGATCGCCGGGTCGCCCTTGACCTGGCGCCAGGAGCCGGGCTCTTCATAGAGCTCGGATGTCACCGGCAGATTGCGCAAGTCGAAGTCGGCCGCGAGATAACCCACCGCCCGTGTATCCCGGCTCACGACCTGGAGCGCCGTGAGCGAAGGCCGGTGTTCGAGCAAGCTGATGTAGGCGTCCGAAAGCAGAAACCCCCAGGCCGGAACTGGTTCCTTCATATAGGGGCGTTGCGAGCGGTTGCGTCCGAGGTATCCCGGCACGATCCCCTGCTGGCCGACATTGTCGCTGATCTGTATGCCGTCGCATCCCATGCAATACAGATAGGAGCAATGTTCAATGCTGGAGAAATGCGCCACGAGGATCGTATCCAGCGCATCGCAATCGCCCCATGCCGGCGCGCAACGCTCGGCCAGTTGCCCCATCGGCTCGCGCAGGACGCGCGCCAACGCTTCCCGTTGCAGGTAGATGCTGTCTTTCCAGGAGGCTTTCATGAAACCCCTTCACGCACGCTAGAGCGAACAGTCTACGCTTCGACGAGCGCTCTCATTCGAACCTGGCCTCTTTTATTCTGGGGGATTGTCGAACTCGCCTATTCGCGCTATCTGGCCGAATCGGAGCGCAAGAAAGCGATCTGAACGCGCGCTTCGTCTGGGGCTGCTCGGCTTTGGGGGAATGTGGTTTTCCAGGACCTTGAGGTTGTTCAGGTCGGTCTGGCATCCGGCGGCTATGTGTTAATGCAAGACCTCGTATATTGACTCGGTCGGCCAATCGAACTGCAATGGTGACGTTGAGCAGGCTGCGACGTCCCCCCGGGTCGCGCAGACGTTGTCGGAGTTGAGGGAGTCGCGGTGGTGGTGCCCGACGATCTTGAGGAGGGGCAGCAGATGCTTGCCAGCAGCCGGGATAAGCGACAAGAAAATCATCGCTCAACTTATTAGGGCGTTCCTGTTCTGTAGACACTTTCTACACATTTTCTAAATCCATCAGAATCATCGATATCGTCGCAGTATTGATTTATTTTGTTTTTCCTAATCAATAATTCTGCTTTAGATATTCCGTAATGCTTAGCCAATACACCATCCATATATTCCCCATATGCGGGGCTGTCGCCTTGCAGGCCAAGTTCCATCTTTTCCGCTGTCGTTAGAAACTTCAGCGACTCGGGGGGCGTGGATACAATTAAATCCCAAAGCCGAGAGGAAACACCTGAGGTCTCAAATATAGGCAAGACTTCTTTTTTTGCGTTCTCGAACATTGTCTTGGCCTCTTCTTGAGAGAGATTGCCGCTGTTGTATGGACGATGTATCCCTATTTTGCCGGCTGGAATACGCGATGCCCCGGCAGCTAATATGATTACACAGGCACTATTACACCGATTTTCCGGCCTTACAGTGGTGATTACATCAAGAGCCTGGATGGTCTTCGCGAGTTGAATGGCCTCCATCAAATCTCCACCGTCACTATTCAGCTCCAAGAACGTTCCATTGAGGAGCTTTCCGTCAACAATGGAATTTATCCGGACGTCAGTGAACTTCGAATCATCTCCCTTCTGAATCTCCCCCTCTAATACAAACGTGCATGACTTAGCTTCGCACTGTTTCAAAGCTATGTCTGCGGCAAACAAGGTCTGGCTTATTAAAAAGCCAAGAACTGCAAAAAACAATTGCATCTGCTTGAAAGCGTGCATTTATGTCCCCCCCCACATTTGTCTAATTTGAGTTTATTTTGACCGAGCTTTTCTAACACTTTTAGACGACGATGAATTTACCCCTTTTGACACGTCTCACAGCTATGTGGTTGTGTCCTTTTTTGTTTAGCCTGAATCGCCCCCAGCGACGTCCCCCCGGTTTTCAGTAGCACGCGG
>JAJZRT010000238.1 GCA_021802595.1 Pseudomonadota bacterium | reverse complement strand
GACCTTGCGGGCGCCGCCCACGGCCGCAGATCAAACACCGATCCTCACGTTGTAACCGAGCGCCCGCAGCCCCTTGCTCGTGCGCATGTTCCTTGGCGGAAACTCGGCTGGGCGCGCCCAGCCGACAATTTCCCCGAGGCTGCTCAGACCAATGTGTGGAATTGCCCAGTCGTCGCTGCGGATCGCGTTCCAGAGCCGGGCTGAAACACTTCCGTTGCCCCAGACGACGTAGTTCAACAGCTCGAGCACGGTCTTGCCCTCGCGTGACCGCTGCCGCCAGAGCCAATACGTGTCGGGTCCGAAGTGCGCAGACCATACAGATACAGCGTACCGAGGGATGTCGGCACGGCGGTTGCGGGCCTGAACAGAAGATCGAGGTTGAGCCCATTCTTCCTGGGATTGCCCTGCTCGCTGCTGGATGAACTATCGTCCTGTGTCATCGCGTCTTCGTATCGAACTCATCGGTGCTGAACGTCACATTGCAATCAGAGTAGGGCGTGCTCAAGTCTCTGCTTGCGCGCCTGCCAATCCGGCAAAATCTGTCCAAGCAAAGCGAAAAACTCTGAGCTGTGATTCTTGTGCACCAGGTGGCAGAGCTCGTGCACGATCACATATTCGACACAGGGCCGTGGTGCTTGCACCAACCGTGAGTTCAAGGTCATCTGCCCACCAGGAGACAAGCTTCCCCATCGGCTACGCATCTCGCGTACTACGATGCGTGGCCTCTCGTGCCCAAGTCGCTGGAACGTATCAAAGGCATCCGTCAGCACAGCATCGAACACCTCACGGGCTCGACCAAGATACCAGCGTCGCAGGAGCGCCTTTACCTTTGCGGGGGGAAGTTCTCCCGGGCTGATGACCCACATTTCGCCACGGGTCAGTTTCACATGATCCTGACGGGCGTCCGAGTCGTTTGCCTTGACGCGCAAGCGGTACTGTCGTCCAAGGTAGCGATGCGATTCACCGCTGAGATACTGCCTGGGCGCGGTGTGTCTTTCATACCGAGAGAACGTTGCCAGCTGACGACTGACCCACCCTGCCCGCAAGCGAAGCTTCTCGTCTATGGTTGCGTCATCGCACCCCCTGGGGGCAAGCACGAGAACACGCCCTCCGGGGTGCACCTCGATGCCCAGTGTTCGTCTCGACGGGCGCTCGACAATCTCATAGCGGATAACCTCGTCGCCGTAGCAGACCAAGCCGCTTCTGTCGCTCATACCGCCATCCGATGCCTGGCGAGCTGCATCGTCCGGTCGATGATGTCGTCCATCTCGCCGGTCGTCAGAGGGACACCCTTCTTGTCCTTGACCTCGTCGTACAGGTAGTCGTCGATTTCGTTCATCGTTCGACGTTGCGCGTCCAAGTCGTCCCAAAAGCCCACCTTTTTGTTGCGTTGAACACACATGATCGCCGGCAGGTCGAAACTTGATGTTGTGCCGGGTGAAGTACCCTTTGTGCTGCAGGTACTCGTCCACCATTTGTTCGAGGATGTCCTCTTTCATGCCTGTCCGCCCTCGCGATCGATCCGTTGGCTGGCAAATCCCTCGAACTCAGGCCGGAGGCGGCACTGCAGAAATGCCTCGAGGAGGTTGAGGACGTGGACACCGAGCGACGCATCGAGGATGAAGTTCACCCGATCGGTGTGCTCCCTGATCCAGCCGGGGACGTTCATTTCGTTCAGGCCGGCGACGCCGATGCGCTCGCCGTGTTTGATCAAGGAGGCTGCCAGAGTGCTCTTCGCGCTGCCGGCGTTGTAGTGTTGAGCCGTGTAGCGAGCAGCGCTGTTGGGGCCGACCTTCCCGACCTTCAGCACATGAGGCCCAAACGAGAAGACGTACACCGCCATGGTGCCGGGCGGTAATGTCTTGGGCGGCACGTGCGGCGCAGGGCACCGCTCGATCGCGATGGCATCAAGCGCCAACGAGACGCCAGCCATGCCGGCGACACGGTGAAAATCCTCCAAGAGCAGATCGGGATTCCAGGTCATCGGCCCGATTCCTCGCCGCTCGACATCCACCCGTTTCCGGCAAGCCATGTTTGCGGAAATGCAGCACCTTGCTGGAGCGCGTCCAGCGGGAATGACAGGAAGGCACGCAGACCGGCAACGACCTCGGAAAGCTGAAGCTCGTCCAAGGCATTCTTCCTCAAGAATGCTTGCCACTGAGTCTGCTTCTGCCGATCCTGCGCGAATTCGTCGCTCAATCCGAAAGGGACGCCATCCGGCAGCGGTGTCCTGCGGCGCTCGAAGGTGGCGTGGATCGCCTTGCACAGGAGCGCGCCGTCGAAGTCGGTGTAGCGCGACAAGATCCAGAGATCGAAGTAATCCTTCATGCGGCTGTTGGCGATGCCGAGCGACACCAGTGCCTCCAGCTTCTCGGCGACAACCGTGTAGCGGGGGTAGGCGCGCAGCTTCGGGGCTGGCATGTCCGGCAGCATTACCGGGTAGTCGACGGCCTCGGGGCCGGGCGTCACGGCGTCGCCGAAACCCACGTCGACCTGCACGTGGCATCGGGCACCGTCCAACAGGCCGATCAGCGTGACCCGGACACCGGAGTAGTTGGCTTCCTTGCGGATCTCCTCCGCGTGTACCGAGTCAGGCTGGAAGCGTATGCCGTCGTCCAGTTCCACCGTACAGATGTCCCGAAACGCCGCCTCGACATGCGGGATCTCGGCCGAGCCGAAGCCCAGCAGATCGGCGTCGCGTGTCGGACGATGCGGGATGTCGAACCACAAGTCGAACAGCAGCGCACCTTTCAGCAGGAACTGGTCGGCGTGGGGGGAGATGCTGAGCCGGTAAAGCAGGCGCTCAAGCGCATAGCGGGTCAAGATCAGATTGAAGTCTTGCCGGGTCTCGCGGGCGCGGTTGAGCAGGCGGGCGCGCACCGAGGCGGCCATGTTGCGCTGGTTCATGACAGGCTTTCCATGTAGGGGCGCATCACATTGGCCACACGGCACAGCGCAGCAAAACGCCAAAGTTCATCCATGCTGACGCGCTTGGCACGCCAGGACTCCTGTAGCGCCTCCAGCGCGACATCGAGGCCGATCTTGTTGCGGAACTTGAAGCAGTCAGCCACGGTCCGGGCGACGTTGGTCACGCGCACCGGCACACCATCGATGAGGTGCTCCTCGACCCCCTCCGTCAGCGCGGCGCCAGAGAAGCGCACGATGCGCAGCGGGGGATAGTCCATCTTTGGCGCGCGTGCCTTGTTGGGAATTGCCAGCCAGACCTCGAACGGCGACTGTGTGGTGAGTTCATGTAGGCGCAGTGCCGACAGCAGGCAGACGATGGCTTGCGGGTGCTTGCGTGCCACCTCGGAGAGTGCGCCGTGTTCCGAGACGGCCCGGTCCGGAATTGCGTACAGGCCCCGTCCCACGCGCTGGAGCAGCCCTTGCCGCACCAGCCGCGTGAGGGCGATCGTGGGCAGCCCACGCTCATTGAGATCGCGTGGGCGAATAAGGCCGCGCTGGGCGGCAAGATCCAGAATGCTCTGGTGCGAACTGTCCATGTCGTCATAATGTTGCGAAACGTCGGTAGCTGTCAAGAACTACCGACAAAACACAACGGCCATGGTTTCCTTTGCCTGCCGATGCCGCAATCCAACCGTTTGATTCGTCAGCACGTAACCCATTGATCTGTATAGGTCCACGTTGCGGCCTCTGCGGACTTCGGCCCTTAGCCGGCGAGCGAGGCTGGAGAGAAGAATGGCCAGGAGAGAGCGAAATGGGGCCGAGATGGGCGAGACGACCGGAGGAAGGAAGTCCGCAGGCTTCCGCAGGAATCCCCGCGAACACGCGGGAGCGCGCAAGAAAAAAGGCCAACAGCGAACTGTTGACCTTTGTGTATTGGTGGTGGGGCGGCAGCCTGTGCCAAACCGCGTTCATACTACACAATCGAAGCGTTGCCGCCCAGCGCGAGCGCCTGCGGGTTCAAGCGGATAGCGCCGGTCATCGCTTTTCCTCCTGCTGCTCGGGCTGCACGTCCACCGCGCCTTCGACCTGCTGAATGACGCCCTTGACCTGCTCGGCCAGCCTGCGCAGTTCCGGCAGTTCGGTGCCGAAAATCTTCACCGCGATGTTGGCGCGCGTGCCCGACAGCATGTGGTCGATGCGATGCGAGATCGGTTGCCCGACGACGACCTGCACCCCGGCCAGCTTGGCGAAGTCGGCCCGTAGCGCAGACAGGAATTCCTCCTTGCTGCGCCCCTGCATCTTCAGGCTGACTTCGAGTTCGGACTGGTGCACGTCGAGTGCGTGCGGGTCGAGCGGCGAGCGGCCGGTCCGGCGGGCCGTGGCAACCACTTCGGGATGCGTCAGCAGCACTTCCTCGACCATCTGGCCAAGTTTGGCCGACTCGGCAAGCGCTGTGCCGGGAATCGTTTCGACGCCCACCGTCAGGGTGCCTTCGTTGAAGTCCGGCAGGAAGGACTGGCCGGCCATGCCGAGGCCGATCAGTGCGGCGACCAGCAAACCGCCGCTGGCGATCGAAATGGCTTTCCATCGATCGACGGTGGCGTCCAGCGAGCGCCGGTAGACCGCGCGCAGCCATTCAACGAAACGCGGTTCGTGATGCCCCTGCACCTCCTTCGCCTTGCCGAGGAACATCGACGCCAGCACCGGCGTGACGGTGATCGAGATCAGCAGCGAGGCGAACAGGGAGATCACGTAGGCCAGCCCCAGCGGCACCATCAGCCGGCCCTCGACGCCCGACAGGAAGAACAGCGGCACGAAGACCAGCATGATGATCAGCGTCGCGAAGACGATCGAGCCCTGGATCTCCTTGGTCGCCAGGAAGACGACGTGCATCGTCGATTCGCGCTGGTGCTCGGGTTTGGCGTGGTTCTGTCGCAGCCGGCGGACGATGTTCTCGACGACGATGATCGCGTCGTCCACCAGCGCGCCGAGCGCGATTGCGATGCCGCCCAGCGTCATCGTGTTGATCGTCGCGCCGAGCGCCTTCATCGACAGGATCGCGGCGACGATCGACAGGGGCAGCGCGACCAGCGTGATGGCCGTCGAACGCGCCGAGAGCAGGAAGGCGAAGACGATCGCGACCACCAGGATCGCGCCGTCGCGTAGCGCGGCGAGCAGGTTCTCGATCGACACCTCGATGAAGTCGGCCTGGCGGAACAGCCGGTTCTCGATCTTCATGCCGAGCGGCAGCGACTTCTGGATGTCGGCGATTGTCGCGTCGAGCGTGCGCGTCAGTTCGAGCGTGTTGGCCGAGGGCTGGCGCTGGATGCCGAGCACGACCGCCGGTTTGCCACGCGTCGAACCCACCCCGCGCACGACCGCCGTGCCGAGGGCCACATCGGCGACGTGACGGATCAGCACCGGCTGCCCTTTCTTCACGGCGACCACCGCTTCAGCGACATCCTCGACGCGGCGCACGCGACCGATGCCCTGGATCAGGTACTCCTGCCCGTTCTCGGCGTAGAAACCGGCGGCGGCGTTCTTGTTGGCGCCCTCGACGGCCCTGACCACCTCGTCGATGGTCAGCCCGTAGGCGGCCAGCCGCTCCGGTTTCAAGGTGACCTGGAACTGCTGGAGGTCGCCGCCGATCGGCAGCACCTCGGCGACGCCGGGCACGGCCAGGAGGCGCTTGCGGAGCACGTAGTCGGCGGTGTTCTTGAGCGCCACCGTTGAATGTTCACCGGCCTTCTCGGAAGTCAGTGCGATGAACATGATTTCGCCCATCACCGACGCCGCCGGCGCCATGATCGGCGCCTCGATGCCCGGCGGCAGCGACGCCTTGGCCAGTTGCAGCTTCTCGGCGACGACCTGACGGGCCAGGTAGCCGTCGGTGCCCCAGGCGAATTCGACGGTGATCGTTGATAGCCCGATCTTGGTCGCCGAGCGCACGCGGCGCACGCCGGGCGCGCCGTTCAGGGCGGTTTCGATCGGGAAGGTGACCAGCGCCTCCATGTCCGCCGGCGCCATGCCCTCGGCCTCGGTGACGACGGTGACGGTCGGCGCCGTCAGGTCGGGAAACACGTCCACCGGCGTCCGCGTCGTCTCGACGCCGCCCCAGACCAGCAGGAGCAGCGCACCGAGGACGACGAACAGCCGGTTGCGTAACGACCATTGAATGATTTGTCCAATCATGGCCGCCCCTTAGTGCGCATGACCGGAGGGGCCGGCCTTCGAGGTGGACAGGCGGATCAGGTAGGCGCCCTTGCTGACCACGCGCTGCCCCGGCTCCAGGCCCGAGAGGATGGCGACCCGGTCGCCGTCGCGCGCCCCGGTCTGCACGACCCTGCGCTCGAATCGGTCGCCTCCGGTCTGCACGTAGACGGCCTGCGTGC
>JAJZRT010000237.1 GCA_021802595.1 Pseudomonadota bacterium | reverse complement strand
CCCGCCGAGCCACCCACGACGGCCCATGTCCAGACCCTGCTGCAGCACATCGACCACGCCCTGACCCAGGTCTGCGCCGACAAGTTCGCGCAGGACCGCATCGTCGACCAGCTCGCCGTCGCACTGTTCGACGAAGGCAAGTCGCAGCGCCAGCACACCCCGGTCGCTGCCCGCCTCGACGACGCCGCCAGCGAGCCGCTCACCGAGGCGCAGGACAACCTGGCCGAACGCCTGCGCGTCGGCGACTGGCTGCAGTTCAAGTCGCTCGATGCCCCGCTCAACCTGATCTGGATCGGCGACCAGCCGCCGGTGTATGTGTTCGCCAACTACCGGGGCATCAAGAAACTCGACCTCAAGCGCCAGGACCTGCTGCAGTCGCTGGAAGACGGCGCGGCGCAATGGACCGAGGATCTGGAACTGCCGCTGATGGACCGCTCCTACAGCGCGATGATCCAGAAGATGCAGCGCGACCTGCTGTGGCAGGCCTCGCACGATCCCGCCACCGGACTGCCCAACCGCAAGAGCTTCTTCCGCGCCATCCGCCGCAGCTGGCTGCGCAGCCAGACGGCGGACGGCGGCTATGCCATCGGCGTGATCCAGTTCGACATCAGCAATCCCGCAGGCGAAGCGGCGGGGGTCGAAATCCGCACCCCCATCCTGCGCGATTACGCGCAGATCATGCCCACGCTGCTACCGCCCAATGCGCTGCTCGCACGGGCGGGCGAATCCGGCATCGCATTCTGGATCGAGGCAGCCGGCCAGGCCTCCGCGCAAGCGCAGGCCAAGGCCCTGCTGCACGCCGTGACCATACAGCCCCAGGAAATCAACGGCACCCGCTACCAGGTGCAGGCCGCCGCCGGCCTGATCTGGGCCCGCGACTGCATCAGCCCCGAAGCCTATTACGACAACGCCAACGCCGCCTGCGCGCGCGCGCGCGAATCCGGCGTGTCCGTCCTGCCCTACAACGACGAAGCCGGCGACAGCGGCACGCAGGCACTGGCGGAGTGGGCGCACGAACTGACCGCTATCCTCGCCAACAACCAGCTCACCCTCAACTGCCAGCCGGTGACCGCCGCGGCCGACACCGCGCGCACACCGCTCTATTACGAAGTGCTGCTTCACCCCGCTGCAGAGGGCGCGCGCAGCATCGCCACGCGCGACCTCATTACCGTTGCCGAACGCCTGCAACGCATCACCGAAATCGACCGCTGGGTGGTGCGTCATGTCCTGCAATGGATGCGCGAGCACCGCGACACGCTCGCGCGGATCGGCGGGCTGTCGATCAACCTGTCCGGCCAGTCGGTCATCAACCCGCTGTTCCTGAAATACCTGCTGGCCGAACTGGCGCGCGGCGACCTCCCCGGCGACAAGCTGATCTTCGAGATCAGCGAGGCCGACGCCGTCGAAGGCCACGCCCAGACCCAGCTGTTCATGCGCCAGCTGCAGCGCCACGGCTGCCGCTTCACGCGCGACGAGTTCGGTGCCGGCACCAGTTCCTACACCAGCCTGAAAAGCATGAAGCTCGACTACCTGAAACTCGACCGCGCCCTGGTGCGCGAAATCGGCACCAGCATGATCGACGAGGCACTGGTGCGGTCGATCCTGGAAACCGGCAGCTTCCTCGGGATCAAGACGGTGGCGGGGTTTGTCGAGGATGCCGAGGCGCTGGCGAAGCTTGGAGAGATGGGGGTGGATTGCGTGCAGGGGTATCTGATCGGGGAGCCGAGGCCGCTGGAGACGCTGGCCTGAGGCCTTGCCTCATGCGGCCGTCATTGCGAAGGGGGCGCAACGGCGAAGCATACGATTCCACACGCACTTTAGTGCGTAGTGGATCGGAGTCCTTTAGGGCAATCCAGTTCCGCGTTTGAACGCCGCCGCAGATCGCAGCGCGCGCAGCCCCCAGCACCGTTCGTCCTGAGCCTGCGGAAGGGTCGCCGCGCAGCGGCGGGGGCCCACCGGCATACCCCTTGCGGAGCTGTCGAAGGGCCTGTTCGCTGTAGTCAAGATGTCCGCAGGACCACCGCCCGTTGGCCGGGATTGCCCGGCCGCAAGTTACTTTTCTTGCTTGCCCAGGGAAAGTAACCAAAAGAAGGGTCCCCCGACAGCCCCGAATTCCCGGAAACCGAACCCGCCGGACGGGCGCCGAGAACGGCCATCAAAGCGTAGCAATGCTCCATCGCAGCCCGGATCAATCACCGGGCCCCATCGAACCATTTCACCCCCTCGCGGCCCTGGGCTCGAATTCGTCCCCCTTCCGCATCCATAGCGACGCAGTAGCAAGGGCGCTGAGCCGAACGGACCAGCCCGTCGCCTTTCGGCCCGCAACGAATATCACATTCGGCTCCTAATCTTTTCGCCTGTCACAGTGTCCTGCCGATCCGCGCGCGCTCCGGCAGCGCGGTTCGCAGCCCATTTCCATGTCAGAGACCGACAGGAGTCACAGCATGTCCAGCATCGATCGTCGCACCTTCCTCAAACTGGCCAGTTCTGGCGCGTTGGCGGCCGCCCTGCCCGCCAGCATCCAAAAGGCGCTGGCCATCCCGGCCAACAACCGGACCGGCACCATCGCGGATGTCGAGCACATCATCATCCTGACCCAGGAGAACCGGTCGTTCGATCACTATTTCGGCACGATGCGCGGGGTGCGCGGCTTTGCCGATCCGCGTGCGGTCACGTTGCCGTCCGGCCTGTCCGTGTGGAACCAGCCCGACGGGGCCGGTGCCGTGCTGCCGTTCCGCCCGCCGCTGGACAACCTGGGCATGCAGTTCCTGCCCGATCCGCCCCACGGCTGGAACGATTCGCATGCCGCGTGGAACGCGGGCACGTACGATCAGTGGGTGCCCAGCAAGGGCGTGGTCGCCATGACGTACTACACCCGGCAGGACATTCCCTTCCACTTTGCGCTGGCGGACGCCTTCACCGTATGCGATGCCTACTACTGCTCGTTGATGGGCCCGACCGATCCCAACCGCTACCACATGTGGACCGGCTGGTGCGGCAATGACGGCAATGGCGGCGGCCCCGTCATCACCAACGCCGAGGCCGGCTACGACTGGTCCACCTACCCCGAGCGCCTGCAGAACGCGGGCATTTCGTGGAAGATCTACCAGGACATCGGCGACGGCCTGGATGCAAACGGCTACTGGGGCTGGACCAGCGACCCCTATATCGGCAACTACGGCGACAACTCGCTGCTCTATTTCCATCAATACCAGAACGCGCAGCCCGGCGACCCGCTCGCCGATTTCGCCAAGACGGGAACCCACATCCTGGCGCACAACCGCGATCCGTTCAGGCTGCTCGACAACTTCCGCGAAGACGTGAACAGTGGAAATCTGCCCCAGGTATCCTGGATCAACGCCCCCGAGGCCTTCAGCGAGCATCCGAACTTCCCGCCCAACTACGGGGCGTGGTACATCGCCCAGTTCATCGACATCCTGGCATCCAACCCCGAGGTCTGGAGCAAGACGGTGCTGTTCATCAACTACGACGAGAACGGCGGATTCTTCGATCACATGGTTCCGCCCACCCCGCCGCAGTCGAGCGGGCAGGGCGCATCGACGGTCGACACCGTCAACGAAATCTACCCTGGCGACTCCAGCCACCCGAGCGCGCCCTACGGGCTGGGCAACCGCGTGCCGATGATCGTGGTGTCGCCGTGGAGCAAGGGCGGCTGGGTCGACTCGCAGGTGTACGACCATACCTCGCTCATCCGCTTCATCGAGGCGCGCTTCGCCGGGGAACATCCCGAGCTGGTCGAGAGCAACATCACCGCGTGGCGCCGTGCGGTGGCGGGCGACCTCACCTCGGCATTCAATTTCGCCACACCCAATGCGGCGCCCATGCCGCTGCCGGACACCGCGTCCTACCTGCCGACCGATCGGGTCCGGCATCCGAGTTATGCGCCCGTCGTCCCGGCGACGCAGGCGCTTCCGGGCCAGGAGAAAGGCGTGCGTCCGGCACGCGCGCTGCCGTACAAGCTGCACGCCCATGGCACGGTCAAGGCAGGCGACGGCACGTTCCGCATCGACTTCGCCAATACGGGTGACGCCACGGCCGTCTTCCACGTACGCTCCGGCAAGGGCGGCGCGACGCCCCGCAGCTACACGGTCGAACCCGGGAAGCAACTCGCCGATGCCTGGGAGGTGACCACAGCCGGCCTGTCCGACTACGATCTGTCGGTCTATGGACCCAACGGCTTCCTGCGCACCTTCAAGGGCGGCATCGCGGGCGCGGACCGTGCCCGGCTTGATGTCCGCGTGCGCTACGCCGAGGACGGCCACGGCCTCGTGCTGGCGATCGCCAATCTGGCGCCGCACACGGCGAAGGTTCACGTTCTCGACCAGTACACCGGACGGCGCATCGAGGCCGAACTCAAGCCCGGCGCCGGCTTCTCGAAGCGCTGGTCGCTGCAGCGCGCCTTCGGCTGGTACGACCTGGTCGTCACGGTCGCTGGGGATGCCGGCTTCCGCTACCAGCTGGCCGGCCACGTCGAGAGCGGGAAAGGCAGCATCAGCGATCCGGCGATGGGTGGGCTCGCCCTGGCCGACCTCGCCGGTCCCGATGAGCGGGAAGGCGCGGAAGCGGCCATGGGGCATTCCCGGCAGGACCGCTGATCGCCCTCTGCGCAGGCCTTGCCTACGGTTGGACGCGGGGCCGGGAGGGATCCGGTAACGGTTCCCGCCGTCCTTCTCGGCTTCGTACATCGCCTCGTCGGCATAGCGGATCAGCTGCTTGTAATCGGCCCCGTGGTCGGGATACAGCGCGACGCCGATGCTAGGGAAGCGCTGAACAAGTTGCCGTTCGTCCTGAGCTTGTCGAAGGACCTGTTCAGCGCTTCCCTAGGCCTTGTCAGAACCGTTTCGCACCTGCGCGGCCCGCCGTAGCCATGCCTTGCGTGCTTCCTCGGCGACGCCCATCAGAACGGCCAGCGCCACCGCAAGCAGCCAGACCTCCGCCCCCACCGGCGCGGTGCCGAACAGCCAGTTGCCAGCCGGGGTGTAGACGATGAACAGCAGCAAACCCAGTTCCGTCGCGATGCCGAGCAGAAGCAGTGGGTTGCCGGACAGCCCGAAGGACAGCGCGGACCTGAGCGGATGCCGGCACAGGAAGAGGTTCATCACCTGCATGACCACGATGGTCGCCAGGCAGGCGGCGGTGGCCCGCAGGTAGAGCGGTGCCGTGCGGGCCAGGGTGTCGCCGTAGTGCCAGCCGGCGGCGTCCAGGGTGATGAAGAACACGGTCATCGCGGCCGCCGCCTCGATCACGCCGAGAAAGAGATACGCGCGGGCGATCAGCGCCCATGACAGCAGCCGGTCGCCGCGCGCCCGTGGTGGGCGCTGCATCACGCCGGGGTCGGGCCGCTCGGCGCCGAGGGCGAGCGCCGGCAGCATGTCGGTGCCGAGGTCGACCGCCAGGATCTGGATGATGGTCAGCGGCAGCGGGATGCGGAACAGCACGAAGGCCAGATAGGGCACCAGTTCGGGAATGTTGGACGAGAGGATGTAGGTGAGGAACTTGCGCAGGTTGTCGAACACCGCCCGCCCCTCCTCGATGGCGGCGACGATGCTGGCGAAGTTGTCGTCGAGCAGGACCATGTCGGCCGCTTCCTTGGCGACATCGGTGCCGGCCACGCCCATGGCGATGCCGATGTCGGCGACCTTCAGCGCCGGCGCGTCGTTCACGCCGTCGCCGGTGACGGCGACGATCTCGCCCTTCTTCTGCAGGGCCTCGACGATGTGCATCTTCTGCTCGGCGGCGACGCGGGCAAAGAGGATTTCCGGTGCATCGAGCGCCAGCTGCAATTGCACCGGCGACAGGCGGCGCAGGTCGTCGCCGCCAATGACGACCGGCTGCGCCGTCTTCACCAGTCCGATCTCGCGGGCGATGGCAAGCGCGGTATGCGGATGGTCGCCGGTGACCATGATGACGCGGATACCCGCGGTGCCGCAGCGCGCGACCGCATCGGCCACCTCGGGCCGCGGCGGGTCCTCGAGCCCGATCAGGCCGGACAGCGTCAGTCCCCGTTCCTCGTCCGGCAGGCCATCGGGCGCCGGCGCATGGGCGAACGCCAGCACGCGCAGGCCGGCCCCGGCCATCGCGTCCTGTGCGGCGAGCAGCTGCGTTTTCGCGGCTGCGTCGAGCGGCACGATCGCGCCGTCGCGCTGCACGAAATCGCACGCCGCCATCACCGTTTCCAGCGCGCCCTTGCAGTAGAGCATGGGCCCCTGCGGCGTATCGCAGCGCACCGACATGCGCTTGCGGTCGGTGTCGAAGGGGATTTCGTCGAGCCGGGCGAAGCGGTCGAGCGAACCGGCCA
>JAJZRT010000236.1 GCA_021802595.1 Pseudomonadota bacterium | reverse complement strand
AGTATTGTTTCGCCCGCTCGACCGCGTCGTCGTACTGCTTGAGCACCTGGTCCACGGTGGACGGGTCGGGGGTTTCGCCACGGGAGTAGCGAATGTCGGGGTTGGTCGGGTCGAATGTGCCCTGGTTGCCGGTGGCGCTCTTGATCTGCTCGGGGTAGAAAGCAACAATTTCTCCGCTCCGCGCGTCAATTACTCCATCGTAGCCTCGCGCAATTAGTTCGGCTCTTGCGTTTTCCTCGCCCTTCCATGAGGCCACGCGCGCAGCTTCTGCCCCGGTTGCTGGGTTCTTAATGGAAACATAGAGCGGGTAAACGGTCGGGTTCTTGCTGCCGCGATAAATCGCGTAATCGTTTGCACCTTCTGTATCTGGCGTCAGGTAGATGCCGCCTCCGTAGGTTCCGCGCTCCGAAACCTTGAATTCAGTGATGTCGGCGTCTGTCCCGTGATACACCACCAGCGGCTTGCCGTTGGCATCGACCACCTTGCTGTCACCAAACCAATCCCTAAACGCCTTCGTCTCGGTCTGCGGCACGTCGCGGCTGAACGCCGGCACCAGCGCCCCCTGCCCCGCCGAACGCTCGCGCGCCGCATGGTGCAGCGCCGACACGGCCATCGCCCTAAAATCGCCCTCGGTCAGCGTCATGCGCTCGCGGGCAAACTGGAACGTCCGGTAGGCCCAGGCACGAACCGCCGCCAGGATGCGCTGCACGATCGGCAGCTCGGGCGCGTTCTGCACCAGGTAGGCCAACTGCTCCTCGCGCACATGCATGGGCAGCGTGTCAGCAGGAACAGCGGCGCGGGCGGCCTGCGCCCAGGACTCACCGGCCGCGATCGCCGTGTCGAGTTGGGTCAGCACGTCGTTGAACACCTCGGAGCCCAGCATGCGCTCCATGCCCACGTGGACGCCGACCTCGTGGAGGAGCAGGCCTCGGGCTTCCGTCTCGGAGACGTTTTCGGCCACGACGTAGACCGTGCCGTCGGGCGCGGTGGCGGCCTTCACGTCGGCGGGGTGTGGGCCGCCGGGGATGTCTTTGGTGGTGCCGACGATCTGCACGCGGCCGGCATCCATCAGCGCCGCAGAGTCGTCGCCGAAGGCGTTGCGGATGGAGGCGGTCAGGGCGTCAGCGGCGGATTGGCCGGTGAGGCCGCGGGAGTACAGAATGTCTGGGTTCGCCGGGTCGAACGTGCCACGGTTTCCGGTGGCGGATTTGATCTGCTCAGGACGAAACACAACAAACTGCGACATATCAGAGCCGCCGTCGCTTGTTGTTGGGTTTTTTGGATCTGCGTAAATAATTCCGTCGTAACCGCCTTTTCTCATTTTTTTCATGAAATCAGGATCTGCAGGACCTTCTTCTACAAGATATTGATCTTTTGTGTAGAAGGGTTTTTTTATATCCAAATAAACAGCCATTTCTTTTGATCGGCCGGCAAATTCACCTTCCCCAAACTTGCGTCCCGTAAACCAAAAAGCAGCCCCATGACCTTCTGCTTTTGAAATGTCAAAAGTTGTAAATGAATTATTTGTGTAGTGATACACCACCAGCGGCTTACCCTCGGTGTCCACCACTTTGCTGTCACCAAACCAAGCCTTGAACTCAGGCGTCTCGGTTACAGGCCCACCCTGCGCCCGCGCATACTTAAACGCCTGATCCCCCGCCTTCACCGTATCAGCCAGCATAGCGTCGGCCTCGGCTGCGGCCTTCTCGGCATCGGTCAGGGCGCCCCACTTCGGGGCGGCGGCGTTGCGCTCATCCACGGCTGCAGCAGCCTCGAAGTCCGCCACGCGGATCGCTTCGGGCTGGCGGTTCCTCTGCGCGGCATCGGCTATCTGCTCCGGGCCTGCAGTGGCGCCCACGGCCTCGTCGGTGTTCACGATCGCCTCGACATCGATCATCCGGCCCTCGGCGGCCTGGGCCACACCGGCGCGCAAGGCGGCCTCGCGGGTTTCCGGCTCGAAGAACGGGATGCGGTCGATCATCGGCTCGGGCTCGGAGACGGCGCGCCCCTCGCCCTGGATGGCCTCGCGCTCCAGCCGGGCCTCAAGGTCTGACTCGAAGCGCGCGCGGTCGGCGGCGTCGAATTCCTCGCGCTGGCGCAGCTCCATCTCGGCCAGCTGGCCCTCTATCCGCAGGATGCGCTCGCCGTTGAGGGCGCGGGCCACGAGGTCGGCTGCCATGTCGGCGGCTTCAATGCTTCCAGAATCCATGCCCGCCGGCAGGAACCCGTCCTCGATCAGTCGCTCGGTGAGCTGGTCGTAATTCTCCGCACCGTTGCGGTTCACGATCCCGGCGAGCTGCCGGTTCATCTGGACAGCGGTGTCGCCACCCGCATCGCGCGCCAAGGACGGAGCCAAGCCGCCGGTGTCGCGCAGGAACACGGCCAGGTCGTTGCGCCGCGTGGTTTGCGGCACGTCCATCTCGTCGGCGGTGCGCGATGGCGGCCGCAGTTCGGGGTCCATCATTGCCGTGACGTCGGCGGCGCGCGCGGCTGGTGCAGCAGGCGCAGGATCGGCGGGAGCCACTGGGGGCGCTTCGGGATCGGGGAACCCGGCAGCACGGCGCATCTCGGGCGTGTAGGTGTCGAGCACGCGCTGGGCGTCGCGCAGGTCCATGCCGTTTGCGATCTCGGCACGAAGGCCCTGCACCTGCTGGATCTGCTCGACCGACAGGCCGCGGTAGGCATCGAAGGGCTGCTCGCGTCCCATTGCGCGGCGGAACAGGTCGACGCCAGCGCCGCCGCCGGCAATCACGCCGCCGCCGAATGCAGCGCCGAAACCGATGTTCAGCATGGAATCGTAGGCGTCGTAGTCATCGCCCAGCGACTGGCGCATGCCGAAGTAGAACGGCTCGAGCACGGCCGTGGAGATGCCTCCGTCGATCGCGCCGAAGCCTGCACGGCCAGCGGTGCGGGTGGCCGCAGACGCGGACAGCGATGCGGCACGAAGACCCTGCGCCGCCGGTATCGCCCGGCTCCAAGGCACAAACGCCGTAGCCAAGTTAATCGGGTCAAGAATCCCGGCGCCGAACATGGCAACACCTCGCACCGGCGAGCCAAGGTCCCAAGGTGTGCGGTCCCGCACGTCGCGGATCATGGTGAGCTCGCGCTGGCGCTCCAGCAGGAACTCCAACTGCGCCTCAGTGTATTGTCCGTCTCTCGGGGTGAGGTCCAGGCGCAGGCCGGACGCCTTGATGCGCTCGGCGGCTTCGGCTGCCGGCAGCTTCGGCCCCTGGTTGCCGCGACGCGACAGTTCCAGTCGGTCGGTCAGCACCGGCCCGTAGGACTCCAGCCAGGCCTCGCGAACCGCGTTGTCCATCTTCATGCCAAAAGACGGCTCAAAGTCCTGCAGGGTGAAGCGGTCGGTGCCGCGGTTGTCGTCGTAGTAGAGAGTCATCGTGCGCCCTGTTCTGCTGCCGCAGCGTCCTCGGCCTCGACCTGCTGCCGGATTTTTTCGGTCTCGCGGGCAAGCTGCTCGCGGAACCGGCGCTGCGCCAGTCGGCCCCTATTATGCGGCTCCATGAGCTGCGCAGGGGTGGCGGCGGACAGGTTGTCGAAGGTGAACGCCACCTGCTGGCCACCGGAGCGAACCCGGTACAGCACGCCGTTAGAGCCCTGCACCCAGAGCTGGGCGGACTGGTCGTCCTGCGAGGTGTACCAGACGGCATTGCGCTCGACGAGATTGCGCCACTGGACCAGCGCCTCCTCCGGCCTGTAAGCCCTTGTAAGGTCGTCCGGCAAATCCGCTGCCGTGAACGACGGCACCACGTCGCGCTCGAGCCGATGGCGCAGCGCCGAGCGGATCGCGCCGGGCCGCACGCCTTCGGGTAGACGCAACGTGCCGTCGAACTGGTAATGGCCGAGCAGCATCCGGTAGGCGGACTCGGCAGCAGCGGCGCCGCTGCGGTCCTGGCCGGTGCGCAAGCGCTCGTAGGCGATGCGCTCGATCATGTCTTGGTAGGACGACAGCAGGGCAGCGCCGGACCCGGAGGTGGGCGGCAGGGTGCGGGCGAGCTCGGACGCAAAGCTCACGGCGTTCTCGCGCACGTCGCGCTGTGCGGTGGAATCGATGCCGACCTTCAGATCGTCCATCTTCATGGCGGAGAGAGCCGAGACGATCTCGCGCGCGCCGGCATTGGGGAGGTTGGGGATGATCATCAGCGCCGGCGAGAGCTTGCCGGCGGCCATCAGCTCGTTCATTACGCGCGGAAAATACTGCGGCCCGTACTCCGACTCCAGCGCGGCCACCAGGTCGGCGGCATCCTCGGGACGCGTTGCCCGGCTGATGCGGCGCGCCAGGTCCTCGGTGGCGGCAGACGTGAGCACGCGGGGCTCGGCAATGCCGAGCACCTGCTGGGCGGCCAGGGTCTGGCGGGCGAGCTCCTGCGTGGCGGCAGCGCGATCCTCGGGCGACAGGTTTGGGTTGAACACCGCCTGCGCGGCCTGACCGACGCTGGGCACGGAGCGCGCCACGAAGCCGGCCGGATCGGTTTCGCGCTGGCGAAGCAACTGGGCGGCGGCCTGCCTGCGGATCTCGTCGCGCTGGTCCTCGGCGGCATAGCCCTCGCCGGGAACCGCACGCATCAGGTCACCGGCCACCACGGCCTCGAGGTCACGGTTGGACGCAGTCTGCATGGACGCCACGTCAAAGGCCATGATCTGGGTGCGGCGGTAGTCGTCAAACGCGGCAGGACCGTCGGCGCCGAGCACGGCGAACGCATCGGCCGTCAAGGGCTGTGGGTCGGGAATGCCGTCGCGCGCCATCGCCGTGGAATCCTGCAGGCGGCCGCGCAGGGCTTGGGCAGCGGCGGCCGTGTCCTGGCGCAGGCGCTGGTCGACCTCGCGGCGCAGTCTCTCGCGCTCCTGATAGGGCAGCTGCGTGAATGATTCTGGCGCCGTGACCTCGACCGCATCCTCGGCGGCGGACAGCGTGCCCTGGGCCTGCTTCTCATAGAACTCCAAGCGTTCCATCCAAGTGCGGCGGAACCGAGCGAACTCGGGACGGGCCAGCAAGCGCTCGTAGTGGGCGCGGCGCAGTTCGTTGAAGCGGCCCACGTCGCCGCCAGACTCGGTAATCCACCGGCGGGCATTGGCAGGCCCTTGATTCACGGCGGCATCGAGCGCGGTGCCCTGCAGTTCGGGCGCCAAGGTATCGCCGTTGATGGCGTTCCAGTAGCGCTCGCGGTAGATCTCGATGGCCTGCTCGCGGGTCAGGTTGCGGACGTCGATGTCTGGGTTGGCCCGCTGGTTGATGCCGAAGTTCACCGGCGCGCCTGTGTTGCCGTCGCTCTCGGCAAAGCCGCCCTCGATCTTCAGGACGCGCGCGATGGCGGAATCGAAACCGGCAGAACCACCCTCGCCGGGCACGGGAGACGACGGCATGGTGCCAAAGCGCCGTTGGAAGTAGCCGCCAGGGTCGCGCTCCAGTTCCGAGCGCTCGGCGGCCATGTTCGCGTCCTGCACGAACTTCTGGCCGATCTCCATGCGCCGCTCAAGCGGGATGCGGCCCTGCGCGGCAATCACCGCCAGGCGACGGGAGATCACCTCTGCGCGCCGTGACGGGTCGCGGTAGATGGTTTCGTAGTCCGCGTCCATGCCCTCCTGCGTGGCCTGCGACAAGACGTTGACCGTGCGCTGCTCCTGCACGTTGAACAGGTCGCGGTCCATGCGCGAACGCATCGAAAACGCCTGCGTCTGGAAGTAGCGCCGGGCGCGGTCGGTGGGCAGGGCCGCGGTGGTCTGGGTGAGCCACTCCTCGAACTCGGCGCCGATGGATTCGCGCAGGTCGGGATCGCCGGGCTTCCACTCGCGCGAACGGGTCGACACGGTCTCGTGCCAGAACGCCTCGCCGCGAGACAGCATGTTAGCCGCCTCGAGCGCGCCGCGGTCCTCGAGCGTCTGCTCCTGATCCCGGCGCATCTGCTCGCGCTCGGCCTCCTGCCTGCGGAACATGTCCTGCGCCACGCCGCCGAGCATCTGGCCCGCGTTCTGGATGGCGCCGCCCATTGCTTGGGAAACCTGCGCCGGGTTGGCTCGGGGCGTGACGCCGATGCCGCTGGGTGCCGTGCGCTGCTCGTAGATTGGTATGCGTGCCATGCGTGTCCTCTCAGTAGCGCAGGCCTGTGCCGCCGCCCACTCTTAGTCCGGTGCCGCCACCTTGACGCAGGCCAAGGCCCGTCGATCCGTTGGAGAGGCTGAAACTGCTTGACGAGCCTCCGGCGGCAGCGCCCCTCATGCCGTAGGCGCCGGCAGCGGCGCCCGTGAGCGATACGGCGGCGTTCAGGTAGCCTGCGCGCTGGGCGGTCTTGGAGTTCTTCTTCGC
>JAJZRT010000235.1 GCA_021802595.1 Pseudomonadota bacterium | reverse complement strand
TGCTGCAGGCGCACGGCGGGTTTCTGATGCTGCACCTGCGCGACGTGCTGGCCGATCCGCTGGTGTGGGAGAAGCTGCGGCGCTTCCTGCGCAGCGGGCGGCTGCAGATCGAGGAACCGGGCGTGTCGTTCTCGCCGATCGCGGCGGTGTCGCTGGTGCCCGAGGCGGTCGACGTCGAGGTCAAGCTGGTGCTGATCGGCACGCGCGAGCAGTACTACGAGCTGCAGGAGCTGGCGCCGGAGATCGCGCGCCATTTCCGCGCCAAGGTCGACTTCGCCGACAGCTTCGTCGCCGGTGACGAGACGCGGCGCGCGTCGGCGATCTTCGTCGCCCACGCCTGCCGTGAGCATGGCCTGCCGCATTTCTCGGCGGCGGCGGTGGCGCGCCTGCTGGAAGAGTCGCACCGCGAGGCCGACGACCAGGCGCGCGAAAGCGCGATCTTCGCGCGCACCGAGGCGCTGGTGATGGAAAGCGCGGCGGTCTGCCGCGCGCGCGGGGCCAGCCTGGTGGCGGCGGACGACGTCGAGGCGGCGCTCACGGCGCACGCCGCGCGCCACGACTATCCCGAGCAGCGCCTGCGCGAGGCGATTGCCGACGGCGACGTGCTGATCGCGGTTGCCGGCGCGGTAACGGGGCAGGTCAACGGGCTGACCCAGATCGACCTCGGCGACGCCCGCTTCGGCCTGCCGGTGCGGCTCTCCGCGCGCACCTACGCCGGCGAGGACGGCCTGCTCAACATCGAGCGCGAGGTCGAACTCTCCGGGCCGATCCATGACAAGGCGGTGTTCATCCTCGAGAACTACCTGGCGGCGCTGTTCGCCCATCTGGCGCCGCTGTCGCTCAATGCATCGATCGTGTTCGAGCAGCAATACCACGGCGTCGAGGGCGATTCCGCCTCGTGCGCCGAGCTTTACGCATTGCTGTCCGCGCTGTCGGGGCTGCCCCTGAAACAGGGCATCGCCGTCACCGGCGCGCTGAACCAGCACGGCGAGGTGCTGCCGGTAGGCGGCATCAACGAGAAGATCGAGGGCTGGTTTCGCGTCTGCGAGGCAGCGGGCCTCGACGGCAGCCAGGGTGTGCTGATCCCGGCGCGCAACCGCCGCCATCTGATGCTGGCGCCGCGGGTAGTGGCGGCGGTGGCGGCGGGGCGCTTTCATATCCATGCGGCCGGGCACGCCACCGAGGGCATCGCGCTGCTGACCGGCGTGGCGGCGGGCGAAGCCGACGCCGCCGGGCATTATCCCCATGACAGCGTGCTGGGGCGGGCGCAGGATGCCTTGCTGGCATACCGCCGCGCGGTCCAGCAGCAGGAGCATCCGCGCCCGCCGCGCCGCCATTTCCGCGGCAGCGAGCCGTCGCGGCGGAGCAAGCCCAGGGTCCGGCAGGCGGGGACGGCTGGACTATAGTGAAAGCCGATCATCCGTCACGCAAGGAGACGATCATGAACGCACTGCATCGCATGGCGCGCTTTCTCGACGATCACATGATCCCGTTCGACGTCGTCGCGCACCCGCATTCCCAGACCAGCATCGAGACCGCGCGCGCGGCCGGCATCCCCGCGAACCGGGTGGCCAAGGGTGTGCTGCTCGACGGCCAGGGCTGCCAGCTGGTGGCGATGATCCCGGCCGACGAGGAAATCCACCTCGGCAGGCTGGGACTGGATCACGGCATGGAATTCAGCCTCGCCGACGAAGCCAGCGTGAGCCACCTGTTCCGCGAATGCGAACCGGGCGTGGTGCCGGGCCTGCCCAATGCCTGGGGCGTGGAGATGGTGTGGGACGACGACCTGATGAAGCAGCCCGACATCTACCTGGAAGGCGGCGATCACGAGCGCCTGCTGCACATCGAAACCCGCTTCCTGCGCGAGGCTTTCGGCGACGCCCCGCATTGCCACTTCAGCCAGCCACGCATGCAGCACGTGCTGGCCTGAACGGCCGGCGCCGGGCTGGGCCGGCGAGGAACGCTGTGATATGAATAGGGCCTGCAGCGAACCGCTGCGCGTCCCGACTGTCTGCATGCCGTGAACCCGAATCCGCCCGATGCCGCCTCCGCCAATCCCCACCGCCCCCTCGGGCGCGGCATGGCGCTTGCCGCCAGCCTGCTGGTGCTGGGGATGTTCTATTTCTATTTCGACAGCAGCCTGGAGGCACGCGACAACCCCAACCGCCAGCTGCAGGTCGCGCCCGGCAGCGAACTGGTACTGAAGCGTAGCCGCGACGGCCACTACGTCTTTCCCGGCACGATCAACGGCCGGCCGGTGAGCTTCCTGCTCGACACCGGCGCCACGCTGGTGTCGGTGCCGGCGCGCCTGGCGGATGAACTGGGACTCGAGGCCGGTCCGCCGATGCAGGCGGTTACCGCCAACGGCACCGTGACCACGCGTGCCACCCGTGTCGATGCGCTGGCCTTCGGTCCGTTCGAGGTGCGCGGCGTGCCGGCCAGTCTCAATCCCGGCATGGCGGGCGACCAGGTGCTGCTGGGCATGAGCGTGCTGAAGCACCTGGAGTTCACCCAGCGCGGCGACACGCTGGTGCTGCGCCCGCTCGGCGGCGGACAAAAAACGCTTTGACATCCAAGTTTTCTATGTTATCAATGCGCTGTCTGTTGGATTCAAGCTTTAAATTGCGGTACCTCTGGTAAGCGGTTTCCTTGAAATTCGATCGACGGGGCATGTTGCCCGTTCTTTATTTGATGGATAGGAAACAAGATGGAAACTGGTACTGTTAAGTGGTTCAACGATGCGAAGGGCTTCGGCTTCATCACCCCGGACAACGGCGGCGAAGATCTGTTCGCACATTTCTCTGCAATCAACGCCAACGGCTTCAAATCCCTGAAGGAAAACCAGCGCGTCAGCTTCGAAGTGACGACTGGCCCCAAGGGCAAGCAGGCCTCGAACATCCAGATCGTTTCGTAATCGACCCGATCGGATGTGAAGAAACCCCGGTTCGCCGGGGTTTTTTTATTGGTTCCCACCCTGTCGAAAGTTTCTCCATGGCCCTGCGCGCCACCATCTACAAAGCCGACCTGCAGATCGCCGACATGGACCGTCATGTCTACGGCGACCACGCGCTGACCATCGCGTGCCATCCTTCCGAAACCGAGGAACGCATGATGGTGCGGGTGCTTGCCTATGCGCTCCACGCACAGGACGGCATCGCCTTCACCCGTGGCCTGTCCGAGGTCGACGAGCCCGACGTCTGGGCGAAGAACCTGGCCGGCGAGATCACGCTGTGGATCGACCTCGGCCAGCCCGACGAGGCGCGCATCCGCCGCGCCTGCAGCCGCGCGGAACAGGTCGTGGTGCTGTGCTATTCGGCGAGCTGCGACATCTGGTGGAAGCAGATCGCCGGCAAGCTCACGCGCTTTGCCAACCTGACCGTGCTGCAGCTGCCGGCCGACACCAGTCAGGCGCTCGCGGCACTCGCCGCGCGCAGCATGCGCCTGCAGTGCATGGTGCAGGACGGCGAGATCTGGTTCAACAGCGAGACGGCGAGCGTGCCGGTGAAATTCACCCGGCTGCAGGCGCCGGCCTGAGCGTCATCGGGCCGCCGGCGGGCAGTTCCCGACGCATACCGTTTCCCGCACGATCTCGCCACCGCAGCCGGTGAAGCAGGTATCGTAGGCGGGCAGGCAGCCGCAGTCGTCGCGGCAGTTCGCTTTGATCAGCGCTGCGCGCACGCCTTCGCGCGTCGGCATCGCCGGCTCGGGATAGGGCGGCGGGTAGTACGGGCCCGGCCATGGGTCCCACCAATAGAACCCATAGCCGGGATGGCTGTGCATCCATCCGAGGTGCAGCTGCATTTCGTAGTGGCGCAGCGCTGCCGCGTAGTGCCTGAGGTCGAGTTCGTATTGCTTGAGCGCCTCGACGTAGCGCGCCTCCACCTGCGGCTCCATGGATTTCGTGCAGGCCTGGTGGCGGACCTGGAAATCGGCCTGGCAGGCGGTTTTCCTCGCCTCGCAGGTCTGCACGCAGGCGCGCCCGGCCGTATCGTCCGGTGGGATCAGGCGTACCGTGGTCTGGTATTGCGGCGTGGCGCAGCCGGCCAGCAGGAGCAGCACGGCAAGGAAGACATTGAGGAAATGGGCATGCATGCGGCCACCCGTTCGAACACCGGTCTGTTTCCAGAATAGGCGTTTTTCAGGCGGGCGTCGGTTCGAGGAAGCGCGGCTCGAGCTCCTGCAGGTTGAGTTCCGCCAGGATCTGCTGCAGGCGCTCGCGCGCATTCCTGCGTGGCGTGCCGGTGTGGGTGGCGATGATGAGCTCGTTCTTCAGCGAGTGCTCCCAGCCGACCAGTTCGGTAACGGTGACGCTGTAACCGTGCGATTCCAGCTGCAGGCAGCGCAGCACGTTGGTGAGCTGGCTGCCGAATTCGCGGGTATGGATGGGGTGGCGCCATATCTCCGACAGTGGGGTCTTGCCGAAGGACTCGTTCTTGTGTTTCCTCAGTACGGCGGCGACCTCGGCCTGGCAGCACGGCACCAGAACGATGTGGCGTGCCTGCTTTGCCAGGGCGAACCGGATGGCGTCGTCGGTCGCGGTGTTGCAGGCGTGCAGTGCGGTGACGATGTCGATGGCCGGCGGCAGTGCGTCCGAACCGATCGAATCCGCCACCGTCACGTTGAGGAAGGACATGCGCGGAAAGCCGAGGCGTTCGGCCAGTTCACGCGATTTCTCCACCAGTTCGTCGCGCGTCTCGATGCCGTAGATGTGGGCCGGACGTTCCTTCAGGTAGAGGTCGTAGAGGATGAAGCCGAGGTAGGACTTGCCGGCACCGTGGTCGGCGAGCGTGAGCGTGTCCTGGCGGCCCAGCACCTCGTCGATCAGGGGCTCGATGAAATGGCACAGGTGGGTGACCTGCTTGAGCTTGCGGCGACTGTCCTGGTTGAGCTTGCCGTCGCGCGTGAGGATGTGCAGTTCCTTCAGCAGCTCGATCGACTGGCCGGGACGCAGCACCTCGGCGAGCGGATCGGAAAAGCGGGACTTGGCGGCAGGGACGGTTTTTTTCATGTCGGGTCGAGCAGGCGCACTTCGCGCTGCGGTAATGGGATGCGGATGCCGCGGTCGCGGAAGGTTTCCAGCACGGCCTGGGTGATGTCGCCCGGGGTGACATGGAAATCGGCGACCGGTGTCCACGGGCGGATGGCGATCTGCACGCTGGAATCGGCCAGAATCAGCAGCAGCACCACCACCAGCCTGGGCCCGGACTGGATGGCGAGATCGATCGCGGTCTGCTGGGCGTGCTCCAGCGTCTGCAGCTGTTCGTTCATGGTCGGAAAACGGGAGGGGAAGGCTGAAGGGTATCAAAAGGCCGGCCCGGCCGAACAGCGGGATGGATGGCGGGAGCCAGTTTCCGGGATAATGCCGGCTTGCTGAAAGGGTTTTTCCGTGTCCGTCGTCAACATCTCCTGCTACAAGTTCGTCACCCTCGAGGATCGCGAGGCCTTGAAGGCCGACCTCACCACGCGTTGCCAGGCGCTCGATCTGAAGGGCACCATCCTGCTCGCGCCCGAGGGCATCAACGTCTTTCTCGCCGGCGCGCGCGCGGCGATCGACGCCATCGTCGCCCATCTGCGCGCCGACCCGCGTTTTTCGGACCTGGCGCCTAAGGAGAGCCTGTCGGCTGATCCGCCCTTCAAGAGAATGCGCGTGCGGCTGAAGAAGGAAATCATCACCATGAAGATGCCGCTGATCCGCCCCGAGGCCGGCCGCGCGCCGTCGGTGGCGGCGACGCAGCTGAAGCAGTGGCTCGACCGCGGCTGCGACGACGAGGGCCGCCCGGTGGTGATGCTCGACACGCGCAACGACTACGAGGTCGCCGCCGGCACCTTCGACGATGCGGTCGACTACGACATCGGCGTGTTCAGCGAATTTCCGCCGCGGCTCGCCGCGCACCTCGGCGACCTCGCCGGCAAGACCGTGGTGTCGTTCTGCACCGGCGGCATCCGATGCGAGAAGGCTGCGATCCACATGCAGAGCATCGGCGTCGAGCGCGTCTACCAGCTCGAGGGCGGCATCCTCAAGTATTTCGAGGAAGTCGGCGGCGCGCACTACCACGGCGACTGCTTCGTGTTCGACGAGCGCGAGGCGGTGAGCGCAGACCTGCAGCCCGCCGCGGGACGCCTGCATCGCTGAACCGGATGAAGCGGGCGCCATGAGCGAAATTGCCGCGATCCTGTTCTACACCATCGCCGCCGGCGCCTGCATTCCGCTCGGCGGTTCGCTTGCCAGCTTCGAGCGCGTCCGCTCGCGCTGGCTGGAGCAGGAACTGCGGCACTTCCTGATTGCGTTCGGCGGCGGCATCTTGCTCGGTGCCGTGGCGGTGGTGCTGGTACCCGAAGGCATC
>JAJZRT010000234.1 GCA_021802595.1 Pseudomonadota bacterium | reverse complement strand
ATTCGGCGTATCCCTGCCCTTCACCAAGACCATGATCCTGGTCACATTCGTGGTCGGCCTGATACCGGTGCTGGGCAATCTCATTTCCAACAGCGTGATCGTCATCATTTCGCTGTCGCAATCGCTGCACATCGCCGCCGCATCGCTGGGGTTCCTGATCTTCATTCACAAGCTCGAATATTTCGTGAATGCCCGTATCATCGGGGGGCAGATCCAGGCGCGTGCGTGGGAGCTGCTGGTTGCCATGCTGGTGATGGAAGCCGCGTTCGGCGTGCAGGGCGTCATCGCCGCGCCCATTATTTACGCCTATATCAAAAAAGAACTGTCCGACCGGGAGCTAATTTAACAATGGCCAACGACACCGAATCCCTCGTCATCACCGCCAGTGGAGAAGACAAAATCGGCCTGGTGGAGGGCTTCACCCGCCGCATCAACGAGTCCGGGTGCAATATCGAGGAATCGCGCATGGCCGCGCTCGGCGGGCGCTTTGCGCTGCTGATGCGCGTGTCGGGAAGCTGGGATGCGCTGGCAAAACTGGAATCGCGCCTTCCCGCCGTCGCCGAAGAACTCGGTCTTGCGCTTACCCAGCAGCGCACCCGCCCGACGCGCGCCGACAAGCCGCTGATTCCCTATACCGTCGAAGTCGCCGCGCTTGACCAGCCCGGCATCGTCAACAGCCTGGCCAATTTCTTCGCGCGCCTGCACATCAACATCGAGGCGCTCGACACCGAAACCTATCCCGCCCCGCATACCGGTGCACCGATGTTTGCCGTCCACATGACGCTCGGCATTCCTGCCGACGCCCACATCGCCACCCTGCGCGGCGATTTCCTGGATTATTGCGACGACCAGAACCTCGACGCGACCTTCGAGCCGGTGCGGGGTTGAGGACGCGGCCATGACGTTACGAGACCAGGCGACGAGATATAGGCTGGCTGCCCTGTGGGGCGCATTGGCGCTGAGCGCGGGGACGGCACAGGCGGGTCCGTATTCGGACGATCTGGCCAAGTGTCTGGTGGAATCGACGACCACGGCTGACAAGAATGCGTTGGTCAAATGGATGTTCGCCACCGCCGCCCTGCATCCTGCAGTCAGATCGATTGCCTCCGTTACCGATGCGGAGCGTGCCGGGATCACCCGATCCGCGGCGCAGCTGTTCGAAACGCTGCTCACCGTATCGTGCCGATCACAGGCGCAACAGGCGGTGAAATACGAGGGGGCCGTCGCGGTGCAGACGGGGTTCCAGATGCTGGGCCAGGTTGCCGCCCGCGAACTGTTCGCCGATCCCGGCGTGACCCAGGGCCTCGGCGAACTGGAAAAATATGTCGACAGCCGGAAAATCGAACAGGCACTTACGCCCGGGAAATAGCCCTGCCGCCGTGTTGCCTGCAGCTATCCCGCGTCGGACTATTCGTCGGCGCTGACGCCGAGTTCGATGTAGTACATCGGCATGACTTCGTTTTCCGGCTTCTTGCACGGCTGGCTGCGCATCAGCGCCGCCTCGACCCGCGCGGCATGCAGCGCGGGACGGTCGAGCACGAGGGGATAGAGCCGGCAGTGTTTCTCGATCAGTTCGGCCTGCTGGAAGGCGCAGGCCTCGAGCCGGCTGCGGGCGGCGGGATCGAGGTGCGGCAGCAGCAGCATCCACGGCGCCTGCCAGGCATGGTAATCGTGCACCAGCCGAGTGTGCGCTTCGTCCATGCCCGTGGTTGAGATGAAGAGCTGGGGAAAGGCATCGGCATCGAGTACGCGGCCGCGCAGGTGGTCGCCGCCCTTGAGCGTATGCAGTCCCAGCCCAGCACCGTCGTCCGAACGGCGGAACCACTGCACTACGCCGCTGGCGAGGCTGTTCACATGGCGCGTCAGATAGACGCCGGCGGTCTCGTCGAGGCCGGCCACCGCAGTACTCCGGAAATGTTCCTGTGCCGCCATGCCAGCACGCCAGTCGAGCGGCGGCCGGGTGTCAGTTTCGATGTCGGTGCGCACGCTGTGCAGCAGCGCGAGCGGCTGGTCGTGTCGATCGAGCAGCCACAGCTCGAACTGGTCGCTGAAAGCGAAGGGAACCTCGCGATGCACCTTGAGCAGGTGCTCGTACACTACGGCGCCCATGTTTTCCAGCCGCCTGAAATCGTCCGACGGATACAGTGGGCCGCGTTTCAGTCCTTTTTCCGCTGACCAGTGGCCATAACGGATGTCGGAAATCTGCGCGCGCCGCCCGGCGCGTCCCAGGCCGTCGAGCAGGGCATCGTTGGCCACATAGATATCCCACTCGATGCCATCGGTCGTCACTGCCTCGGCCGACTGGTACCGGATCGTGTGTACCACGCCACGAAACGGATTGAGCAGGCGCTGGGCATAGCATTCGATCTGCATGGACGGGGCTCTCCTCGCGTTCGGTGATCGGATCGGGGCAATGGCGTATGCGTCGTTGTTGCGGTGGTAGCGTTCATCCCGGCATGTGGAAAAATGCCGATAGGTACACTTTATCGCGTTCCGTTCCTGTTGAAGGCATTCCAATCAGGGCGTCTCGTTTATCAGCATAGCAGTGGCGGGCCCCTAGGCCGTAGCGGGCGTTCGCCACACATGAAAACGTCCTTTTTCGGGGGGGATGCTGGCATAACACGGCAGATGTCGGCGCGGTACGCGCCAGCCCTGAAAATTTGTATGGGCAGGCTTCAGTCCCTGACGCGCTTGCCGTTTATTCATCTGATTGGCCCAGGTATGTCGCGGAGGAGTGAAGCGTGTTGAATCGTCTTGTCGGAATGTTCAATAAAGAGCAGGCTCCGGCGCCAGCCCCGCGTGCCGTGGCAGCGGTCGAGCCCGCGGCCAGGCCGGGCCCCAAGCCAGCTGAAAAAGCGCCGTCGGTGATGCGCCGGGAGGCGATGCTGGGTCGAGACCAGAAGGTCGCGGCCTACACTTTCATGCTGCGCCGTGGCGCCGACGAGGCGAACGACGCGGCGCTGCCCGAAGTGCAGCGTCTCTACGATGACACCCTGCTCGGCAACCTGCAGCGCATGGACATTGCGCGCATGCTGGGGCAGCGCCTGGCGTTCGTGCCGATTGCCCCGGCCACTCTGGGCCATCCGCTCATCGAGGAATGGCCTGCTGCCGGTACGGTCTGGTTCCTCAACCTCGGCGTCGCGACTGTGGTCGACGATGCCCTGCTGGCCCGCTTGGCCGAGCTGAAATCGCGCGGGTTCAGTTTTGCGGTGCAGGCGGATGCGGTCATGCGCCCCGACCGCCACGGGTTGCTGCCGCATGCGGATTATGTGGCGATGGACGTGAGCAGCGAAGACATCCCCGCCATTACCGCCCAGATGGCGGCCGTGTCCAAGCTGGCTGCGGGAAAGCGCTTTGTCGCAACCGACGTGCAGACACTGGAAGCCTTCCACATGTGCCACAAGCTGCAGTTTGCGCTGTTCATGGGGCCGTTCATCACCCGCCGCGAAAACCTCGGCAGCCCGGTGATGGGGCCGTCGCGCGCCAAGGTGCTGGACCTGATGAACCGGGTGCGTACCGGCGCCGAGCAGCCCGTGCTGGCGGCGCAGTTCCGCCACGACCCGGCGCTGTCGGTGCGCCTGCTGCGCTACGTCAATTCGCCCGGCATGGGCTTGATGCACAAGATCGGCGGCATCGAACAGGCGCTGATGGTGATGGGGCAGGACAAGCTCTATCGCTGGCTGACGCTGATCCTGTTCACCGGCGGCCAGGCCCAGGAACTCGACCAGGCCGTGCTGGAAAATGCCCTGGTACGTGCCCGGGTGGCCGAACAGTTGGCCGGACGCGCACTGTTTGCCAAGGCGCGCGACGAGATTTTCGTCGCCGGACTGTTTTCGCTGCTCGACGTGGTGATGCACATACCGATGGAACAGGTGCTGAAGCAGATCAGCCTGCCCGCCGAAATCACCGAGGCCATCATCGCGGGGCGCGGGCCGTATGCGCCCTATCTGTCGCTGGCGATCGCCTGCGAGCTGGATGACCAGAGCAGCATCGAAACTCTGGCCGGACAGATCGGGCGCGACGTCGCCGACATCAACGGCGTGCACATGGATGCGCTGCTGTGGGCGCAACAGCTGTCCGCCGACGTATGACCTGAGCATGCCGACCGCTCCGGGCGCCGCGTGGCAGGTCTACATGCTGCGCTGCGCCGACGGCACGCTCTATACCGGCATCACCACCGACGTTGACCGCCGTGTCGCCGAACATAACGGCGAGGGCGGTCCGGGTGCGCGCTACACGCGCAGCCGCCGTCCGGTGGCACTGGTCTATGTCGAGGCCGCCGCCAGCCGCGCGGAGGCTGCGCGGCGTGAAGCGGCGATCAAGCGGCTGGACCGCGCGCGCAAGCTGGCGCTGTTCACCTTCCCGCCCTGACCCGGCATTCCGTGATCAACCGTCATTCGCGCCATTCAGGCGCGCCTGCAACTGCGGCAGCGCGAATTCGACCGCCCGGCGCCCGGCGTCGATGGCAATGCTGCCGCGGTGGAAGTCCATCAAGTCCAGATCGGCCAGCAGGGGCGTGATCATCACGTCGGCCGGCTCGCCCGCCAGCCGGCTGCGCGTGATCAGCACCTGCATGATGTTGATGCTGCTCGCCAGCACATCGAGCATGGCGGGAGGGCGGGGTTCCCCGTCGTGATTGATGCCGAGCTGCGACATGCCTATCTGGATGCGTGCCATCACGGTATCGGTCAGGGTTTCGGGTCCGGCCGGGTCGCGCTGGCGCGGGACCTTGGCGGGCCTGGGCTTGAGGTGGCGCCCGAGCAGGTCGGCATTCAGGTCGACCGCAATCACGAGATCGGCTCCCATTGCCCGGCACAGCGACACCGGCACCGGGTTGACCAGGCCGCCGTCGACCAGCCAGCTGCCGTCGCGCTGCGCGGGGGTGAACAGCCCCGGCAGTGCGATCGAGGCGCGCACCGCATCCGTCACCCTGCCCTCGCGCAGCCACACCTCGCGTCCACGGCGCAGGTCGGTGGCGACGGCGCCGAATGGCCGCGCCAGCTCGCCGATGTCGCGGTCGACAAAATGCGCACGGAAAAACTCGATCAGCCTGTCGCCCTTGATCAGTCCGCCGTTGAGCGAGAAATCGAGAAAGCTCACCACCGTCTGCAGGCGCAGGCTGCGTACCCAGGTTTCCAGCCGGTCGAGCTCATCGCCGACGTAGGCGGCGCCCACCAGTGCGCCGATCGAGGTACCGCAGACCAGATCGGGCCGGATGCCGGCGTCGGCCAGCGCGCGCAGGACGCCGATATGCGCCCAGCCGCGTGCCGAGCCGCCACCGAGGGCAAGACCGATGAGCGGGGGGCGGGGCCTGTTCATGCCGGTTCAGTCCGCCTCGCGTTCGATGCTGCAGCATTGCACCCGCTCGCCGGCCGGCTCGCTGAGGATGGCGCCGGTGACGGGATTGGGACGGAATACGGTGCAGCCCTTGAGACCGAGCGCGTGGGCCTGCCGGTAGAGATCCTCGAAGCGTTCGAACGGGATGTCGGCGGCAACGTTGATCGTCTTCGATATGGCGTTGTCGACCAAGGGCTGCAGCGCGGCCTGCATCTGCAGATGGGCGAGCGGATCGATCTGCCGCGCCTCGACGAACGCCGGCGGCAAACCGTCGCCTTGCCGCCGCCACAACTGGCATGCGTAATCGACCACGCGATGGGTGCGGTATTGGCCATCCGCTTCCAGCACCCGGCGTTCCGCCTCGGCGGAAAAAACCGGCTCGATGCCGCTGGAGAGGTTGTTGGCCAGCAGGCTGATGGTGCCGGCCGGCGCGATCGCCAATAGATGACTATTGCGGATCCCGTGCGTGGCGATGGCATCCCGGATGGCGGCCGGCAGGCGGGTGGCGAAGCCGCTTGCCAGGAAGGCATTGCGGTCGAACACGGGAAACGCGCCTTTTTCGCGGGCAAGCTCGACCGACGCCCGATAGGCGGCATCGCGCACCGTCCGCATCGCCTGCGCGGCCTGCTGCCGCGCGGCGTCGCTGTCGTAGCGCAGGCCCAGCAGCACCAGCGCATCCGCCAACCCGGTGATGCCGAGGCCGATACGCCGCTTGCGGCGCGCTTCCTGCGCCTGTGCCGGCAGCGGGTAGCGCGAGACATCGATGACGTCGTCAAGAAAGCGAACTGCCAGCGCAGCCGCGTCGGCCAGCGCGTCCAGATCGAGACGGGCGCCAGTGGTGTACGGTGACACCACGAAGGCGGTCAGGTTGAGCGAGCCGAGGTCGCAGGCGCCGTAGGGCGGCAGCGGAATCTCGCCGCAGGGGTTGGTGGCGGTCAGGGTCTCGCGGTCGGCGAGCGTGTTGTCGCGGTTGATGGTGTCGGCGAACAGCACGCCGGGCTCGGCGGTAT
>JAJZRT010000233.1 GCA_021802595.1 Pseudomonadota bacterium | reverse complement strand
TCCCGGCCTGTATCTCGGCCGCGCCTACATGGACCACGCCTTCATCCTCGACTTCGTGCTCTACAACAAGAAGCTCGACCAGGCAGGTCGCGCCGAATTCGAGACCGGCCAGGTCAAGGACGAATGCTGGAGCGGCACGCAGAAACGCATTGTGGCCGCCCGCTGAGGACATCGCCATGCAGACACTCGCCGACATCGACTTCGCCGCGCTCACGCAAAGGCCTTTCCATCCATCGCCTGCCGCGTGGGAGGACCAGGTGCTCTATTTTTTCATGGTCGACCGCTTTTCAGATGGCAACGAGCAGGACTTTGTGGACAACGCGGGCCAGCCGGCTGCGGGGGGCACGACCCCGCGCATGGCCCCGGCTGACCGCGGCAATGTTCTGCAGGATGAAGCCAGTGCTGCCGCCTGGCGCGAGGCTGGCGCCCGTTTCACGGGCGGCACCCTGAAAGGCGCGACGAGCAAGATCGGCTATCTCAAGCGGCTTGGCGTGACCGCCTTGTGGGTCAGCCCGGTGTTCAAGCAGCCGCCCTGGACCGAGTCCTACCATGGCTACGGCGTGCAGGATTTTCTCGATGTCGACCCGCGTTTCGGCACCCGCGAGGACCTGCGCGACCTGGTTGCCACGGCGCACGCCCATGGCATCTACGTCATCCTCGACGTGATCCTCAACCACGCGGGGCCGGTCTTCAGCTACGACGCCGACCGCTATCCGGACGACACGGGCATGGATCCGCGCTGGGACGGCCGCCCCTACCGGGTCGGTGGCTGGAGCGATGCGAGCGGCCAGCCGATCCTGCCCTGGGGCCAGCCGGTGGCCGACCCCGATGCCGCCGTGTGGCCGCGCGAACTGCAAAGTGCGGGGAGCTTTTCCTGCCTGGGCCGGATCGCCAACTGGGACTGGTACCCGGAATTTCTCGAAGGCGATTTCCTCGACCTGAAAGACCTCCATCTCGGCGCGGGTGCGATCGACCATTTCCACATTTCGACCGCCCTGCGGACGCTGGCCAGCATCTACCAGTACTGGATCGCCTACGCCGACCTGGACGGCTTCCGGGTCGATACGGTGAAGCACATGGACCCCGGCGCGACGCGCTTTTTCAGCAGCTGCATCCACGAGTTCGCGCAGTCGATCGGCAAGGAGCAGTTCGCCCTGATCGGCGAAATCACCGGCGGCCGCGCCTATGCCTTTGCCCTGCGCGAAGCGACCGGGCTCGACGCCGCCCTCGGCATCGACGACATCCCGGACAAGCTCGAATATCTCGCCAAGGGACGCCGCGATCCGGCGGACTATTTCGACCTGTTCCGCAACTCGTTCGAAATCGGCAAGGATACGCACACCTGGTTCCGCGACAAGGTCGTCACCCTCTACGACGACCACGATCAGGTCAGGAAGGGCAACGACAAGGCGCGCTTCTGCGCCAGCGACGCCAACCTTGCCGCCGGCGCGCTCGCGCTGAACGCGCTGACGCTCGGCATCCCGTGCATCTACTACGGGTCGGAGCAGGGTTTCGACGGCGCCGGCGGCAACGACCGCTACATCCGCGAGGCGATGTTCGGCGGCGACTTCGGCGCGTTCCGCTCGCGCGGCCGCCACTGCTTCGACGAAACCCATCCGCTCTACAGCGAGCTCTCCCGTCTGCTTGCCGTGCGCAGGCGGGAAATCGGCCTGCGGCGCGGCCGCCAGTACCTACGCGCGATCTCCGGCAACGGTGTCGACTTCGGCGAACCCCAAATGATCGGCGGCGAGCTGCGCTCGCTGGTGGCCTGGTCCCGGCTGTTCAACGATCGCGAGTGGCTGTGTGCGATCAATACGGATCCGCACAACGCCCGCGCAGCCTGGGTGGGCGTGGATTTCGACCTGAACCCGCCCGGGCAGCGCCTGGTCTGCCTGCATGCATCCGATCCCGCACGGGTCGGCAGCGAAATAAGCATCGGCGCGCCCCGCCCCGACTGGCGGGCAGTGTGGCTGGACCTGCCCGCAGCATCCTGTGCGGTCTACGGCCCCGCAACCTGAGCCTGCTGCATGTGCACACCCTGCTCCTTGCCCTTCTGCTCATGTGTGGCGAACTGACCCAGTCCGCACGGGCAATCGAGTCCGACCTGCCGCCGGCGGGGCGTTCGCGCTTCGACCAGTTGATCGGCAACGCACCCGTGCCTTACCCGTTCCCCCGCCTGGTGAAAGCAATCAATGCGCAGATGGCGCATGACCGCAGTGGCATTCCCCCGCTGAAAGTCACGCTGATCCCGCTCGGCCGGTCGCTGCAGCGCAATGCCGGGGCACCGGATTTCTTTCGCTTCCCCCGTGTGGTCGCCGCAGCGGACGGCCCCAACGTGGCGGGCGTCGCGCCGCTGAAGGACCGCCTGTTCCTCGGCTTCCACGAGAAAGGCAAGGTGATCGAGGTCATCAGCTACAACGATGCCGCCGGCCGCTTCGAATTCCAGGTGGTGCGCGATTACCAGCCCGGCAGGACGCCGCAGGTTTTCTACGCGCGGCGCAGCCTGTGCCTCGCCTGCCATCAGAACGCCGCGCCGATCTTTGCCCGTCCGCTGTGGGACGAAACCCCGGCCAACCCGGCGATCGCCGCGCGACTGCGGGCCGTGCGCCGCGATTTTTATGGCGTCAAGCTGACCGGCACCGACGTCGCGTATTTCATCGACACGGCGGCCGGGCGGGCCAACCTGTTTTCGGTCTGGCAGACGCTGTGGCAACAGGGCTGCGGCCAGGGCGAAGCAGGTGGCCGCTGCCGCATGCAGGCGCTGGCCGCCGCGCTGGCGTATGCGCGCAACGGCCGGCTGCCCGCCGCCGGCGCGCTGCCGGAACTGGATCGCACCTGGAAAACGCGCTGGCCGCAGGGCCTGACGATTCCCAACCACAACCTGCCCAACCGCGACCCCTTGGCCGCGATGCAGGACCCGTCCAGCGACCCGTTGCTGCTGCGTCCGCCGCTCGCCACCTGGCATGCGCCGGACAAGACGGCCTTCATCGTCGGTCTGGCCGGCATGCTCGACGCCGCAGCGGCCAGGCAACTGGGCCATCGCGATCTGAGTGCCCCGCTGGAGCGGATGCGCGCGCACGGCGAACTGGCCGCCGGTCCGTTCAGTCAGTCCATTCTCCACGACCTGCTCGCCGAGCTTGGCCTGCCCCGCAAAACCTCCCCGGCCAGGCTGCCGCCGGCGCGCACCGAACCCGTTACCCAGGACACCGGCTCGCGCGCGATCTTCCGCGCCAATTGCGCCGTCTGCCACGACACGACCCTGCAGCATCCCCCCAATTTCCTGCATGGCAATCCGGTCCAGGTCGAGGCCAACCTCACCCAGTGTGCGGCGCGAATTTTCTTCCGCCTGAGCATGGCCGGCGTGCCGGAAACGGCCCGCCGCGTCAGCCCGATGCCGCCCGCCGCCGCGCTGGCGAGCCGCGGCATCGATCCGCACCAGTGGGCCGGATCGCCCGAACTCGCCACCCTCAAGCAGGGCATCGTCACCCGGCTGCGCGTGCCGTCGCCCGCCAGCCTGCTGCAACAAGCCTACGAGCGCCTGCCGCCCTGCCTTCCCGTGACCCCCTACGCGGAGCACACGCCATGAGCCCGACCGAGTCGCGCTGTTCCGCTTGCCGTTTCTTCCTGTGGTCGCTGCTTGCGCTGGTCCTGCTGGGCGCCCTCGGCGCGGCGATCCGTTTCCTGCCCGACCGCCCGGTGACCTACGCCGACCCGCTCGAACATTTCAAATACGGCTCCACCGGCGGCGAGCGCAACATGGGCTTTCCCTACTGGCTGTGGCAGGTGCTGCCCGAAGTCTGCCCCGATCTGCTGCCGGGCAGGGGCTATGCCTCGCTCGGCTTCATCTACGAGCCAGGGCACGACCTGCCGGTGGGCATGTCGAAGCGGCGGCACATGGGCATCGACCGCGTGTTCCTAAACTGCGCCGTATGCCACACCGCGACCGTGCGTACCGCGCCCGACGCCCGGCCGATTCTGGTCGCCGGCATGCCCGCCAACCAGCTCGATCTGATGGCCTTCCAGAAATTCATCGAGCAGTGCGTCAACGACCGCCGCTTCACCCCGGCCCAGGTGGTGCCGCGCATCGATGAAAAAGCCGGCGGCCTGGGTCTGCTCGACAAGCAGGTGATCTATCCGCTCGGCATCTACCTGATGCGCGACGGCGTCGCCGGACTGCTGGGCCGGCTGCGCTTCATCCATATGCAGGCCGACTGGGGGCCGGGGCGGGTCGACACCTTCAACTCGGCCAAGGCGATCTTCGGCGTGCCGTTCGAGCAGTTGCCGAAGGAGGAACTGGTCGGCGTGGCCGACTTCCCGGCAATCTGGAACCAGGGCAAGAAACAGGGCATGCAGCTGCACTGGGACGGCAACAACGACCGCGTCGAGGAGCGCAACCTGTCCGCCGCGTTCGGCACTGGCGCCACGCCGAGGCTGGTCGACCACGCCGCCATCGGCCGCATCGAGGCATGGATCGCCGCCGCGACGCCGCCGGAATTCGACAAGTACTACCCCATCGACCGCACGCTTGCCGCACGCGGCGCGCGCATCTACGCACAAAGCTGCGCCGCCTGTCACGGCAGGAATGGCAGCGATTTTTCCGGCGAAACTGTCGGCAAGGTCACGCCGATCGATCGGATCGGCACCGATCGCGGCCGCCTTGATTCCTATACCCCGCAGCTCGCACAGAACCAGGGCATGCTGTACGCGGCCGACTCCAAGTACCGCTTCACCCACTTCCGCAAGACCTGGGGTTACGCCAACGCGCCGCTCGACGGCCTCTGGCTGCGCGCGCCCTACCTGCACAACGGCTCGGTGCCGACGCTGTGGGACCTGCTGCAGCCTGCCGCGCGGCGCCCGATGACCTTCTATCGCGGCAACGACCTGTACGACCCGAAACACCTCGGCTTCGTGGCGGACCAGCCGGTCAGCCAGGGCCGGCGCCTGTTCGCCTACGACACCCGCATCGCCGGCAACCGCAACAGCGGCCACGAAGGCACCGCCTACGGCACGACCCTGCCTGACGCCGACAAATGGGCGCTGCTGGAATACCTGAAGACCTTCTGAGGATGACGTCATGAAAATGCCTTGCAGTTGCTGCCGCTGGCTGAAAGTCGCCGGTGTCTTCGCGCTCGTCCTCGGTGCCCTGCTCGCCTATGTCGGCTGGGACCGCTTCCTGCGCGATTACGGGGCGACGCAGTTCGACAACCCGGACGAGCGCTTCAAGTACGGCTCGATCGGGGCGGAAAACGACGCCGGCATTCCGTACTGGATCTTCTACGTGCTGCCGCGCGTCTTTCCCGACAAGCTGCCCAAGCCCGGCGTCGGCTACGCCAGCTTCGGCGTCGTGTGGGAGCAGGGGCAGGAACTGCCGGTGGGATTCTCCAAGCGCCGCATCGGCTTCGACCGTGTCGCCAACACCTGCGCTGCCTGCCACGTGGCGAGCTACCGCAGCCAGCCGGACGAGACGCCGACCCTGGTCGTTACCGGGCCCAACCACACGCTCGACCTCGAGGCCTTCTTCCGCTTCCTGGTCGACTGCGCCAAAGACCCCCGCTTCAACGCCGACACCCTGATGGCCGAGATCGACCTCTCCGCCGATCTCGACTTCATCGACCGCCTGGCCTATCGCTACCTCATCATTCCCATCACCAAAAAACGGCTCATCGAACGCGAGGGCCAGTTCAAGTGGATCTACCGCCACGACTTCCCCGAATGGGGCCGCGGGCGCGACGACGCGATGAACCTGACCAAATACTTCATGATCCGCTGGCCGATGGACGACAGCTTCGGGCCGACCGACATGCCGTCGATCTGGAACCTGAAGAAATACCACCCGGAAAAGGGTCAGCGCATGAACTTCGCCGGTGACTCGCACGATCCCTATTCGGTCGTCATCGATTCGGCACTGGGCCTGATGGGCGCGAAGCCTAAAGACAAGACCGAATTCCTCGGCCAGGTCGACTGGCTCGTCGATTACCTGAAAAACAAGCCCGCGCCGAAGTATCCCTTCGCCATCGACGCCCGCCGCGCCGCACAAGGCAAGACCGTGTTCGACGCCAATTGCGCAAGCTGCCACGCCAGCGCGCGCACCGGCACCGTGACCCCCCTGAGCGAAATCGGCACCGATCGCGGCCGCATCGACACCTGGGGCAAGCAGGCGGCGATCGAGGCCAACAAGGTGGTCAGCGACATGGGCATCCGGCGCCCCGGCCTGGTCGAAGCCCCGCTGACAGGCTACGTCGCCCAGTATCTCGACGGCATCTGGCTGCGCGCGCCCTACCTGCACAACGGCTCGGTGCCGACCCTCTCCGACCTGCTGGCACCGCCCGCGCAGCGGCCGCAGAGCTTCTG
>JAJZRT010000232.1 GCA_021802595.1 Pseudomonadota bacterium | reverse complement strand
AGTCGACCATCACCGCGACGCCGCCGATGCCGTAGCCCTCGTAGCGCACTTCCTCGTAGTTGACGCCTTCAAGCTGGCCGGTGCCACGCTTGATCGCGTTCTCGATGTTGTCCTTCGGCAACGATTCGGCCTTGCCCTTCTCGATCGCCAGCCGCAGCCGCGGGTTCATCGCGGGGTCGCCGCCGCCCATCTTGGCCGCCACGGTGATTTCCTTGATAAGCTTGGTGAAGATCTTGCCGCGCTTGGCATCCTGGCGACCCTTGCGGTGCTGGATGTTGGCCCATTTCGAATGTCCTGCCAAAATAACCCCCTAACCCATATTTCGTGCGGATTCTTGGGGCCTAATAATCCAAGAACCACGCTTAATTACACACGTTTTACACAACATACTTAGCGCTTGGTATTTTACCCGCTATCAGTTGGGGGCACGCATGGCGAGCATCAAAGAACGCACCAGCAAAACAGGGAAGTCCTTTTATCAGGCTCAGATCAGGCGGAGAGGTTATGGACACCCCACTGAATAACGTGCCCACCAACATTGGTGCGTCTAACAACGACGTGAGGCGATGGAGATTGCCAAGGGGCGAGGAATACAGAAGGCACCACCAATCAATATTGGCGCTTTAAGACCGACCTCAGAAGACGACACTCCAACGCGAAGACGGTTCAAGATTTGACGCGCGAAGGCACGCTCAAGGCGTTTCACCAATAACGTCTTAGCGTGAAACGCTTGCATCACCGCTATTGAGTAGGTGAGCCAATTCCTCTGCAAACGCTCGTTCAAGGAAGAGCGCCACTAAGTTGGCATCGGAAAACTCCGATGCCAGTTCATGTTGACGAATGGGGTGATTCCCAAAGCGGAAGCGTCTCGTGGAACTTGCACGTTGAGACACTTCATAGACCCCCCATGTCTTTGGGGCCGTGTACTTACCCCTGACGACGACCGAGGACGGATTGACTGCAATACGGAGCAACTCTTTTTCCCTCGCACTCATTTTCTGTCCCTATCCATCTTCATTCACCCCGACATCAAATTAGGTAGCCTTGCCGAAGCTCTCTCGGGAGAGGCGTGCCAAGGAAAGCAGAACCTCCCGTTGCTTACCCTGAACGGACGCATCAATCCGAACACGGTATTGACGCCATTGCGAGTCATAAGCCAATGTTTCAATGCCAGCCTCTTCCAGTTGCTCATCCATCTCCTGAGATTTGGGGAGTTTGAAGGTCATCAGCACGTGTGCTTTTCGGGGCATGAATGTAATGAAGTTCAATGGCGCACCATCAACACCAAGCCCAATGTAGTGCTTGTTGTATTTGAGCGTAGCTTTCGGTTCCACTTCGTTGACCAGCTTCAGCAGTTCATCAGTGACCGCCAAGGTTTTTTTGGTGCCTCGTTTGGTTTCCCAAAACGCTCTATCGGTTGGCTCGGCAAGTGGCTCATCATCATCGACAAGCCCAAAAGTCATTTCATCCAGCACCTTAACGAACGTTAGCGCATATTGATCGCCTACCTTATAGGCAGTCATCTTCAAGGCGATTAGCGGAATAGCGCCGTTGAAAAGCTGGATGACGTTCAGGAAACGGGAAGTTATTTCCTCTGCCACAATGACAGCGGCGTGCTCGTATTGAGGATAGCGCTTCCGCTCAATATCCCAGTATTCAATCGTGCGAATGATATGGCTCTCATCGGTAGCGCCGAGTTGAATTTCCACTTCATAGCGTTTCAATGTCTCGGGGTCTTGAAGCAGGAGGTCGAGCCTTCCAGCATTAGGCTGCATGCGCTCCTTGTCTTTCAGAACTAGGTCACCCAACCCGAGCAAGCTAGGTTCGTCGGCAATTTGATCCTGAACCCATTTCTCATTGAGGGTGCTGGAGCGCTTCAGACTGATGGATTCAAGCTTCATACCTTATAGACCCTGTAACTAGAACAACACTTCAAAATTCCTGCGATTTAAAGTGGGTTAGGCAGCTACAGGGTGATCCCCGCTTGCTGAATATCCCTCAGGAAGCGATACCAAGAAGAGCGAGGCATCGCTGCACGTGCGGCATCCATTCCGTTCTTTCGGACGTCCCAGATAGTGTGTGATATGCGTGTGGCCTTGGTGCTGCCAAATAGGTCACGCAACTCTTTAAGATGAGGAAAGCTCTCGTCCAATCGGGCAGACTGCGCAGATTTCAGTTCAGCCAGCTCCCGCTTTTGCTCATCCAATGCAGTATCAACCGCTGCAATATCATCCAGTGAACGGACAAGGTTGTAACGCTCCATTCCGAAGGCGTCTCTAGAGACATAGACCAGCGCATGCTGTTGCTTCTTGTGCTTCTGCTGGCGACGGAAGATGAAATTCACCGCCTCGTCAAAGTCTCCAAACTTCAGAAGGGGCTTGCCGCTGGTTGGCTTGCATAGCCGCACCCTAGGATTATCGCCTACCGCCCAAGCGTTTTCCCACCACTCAGGCGATCCCGCCTCGCAAAGCGGCGGCGGCATCAGCGTATCTGGAACGGCCAGAGTCTCGCTCTGCTCTCTAGAGATTAGATGGGTTAGTGCCTTATAGTGATACTTGTAGCCGCCGATATAGACGACTAGGTAGCCACGCATTGAAATCCCCCCCAAACTGACGAGCTAAACCTTAAGTGTGTCTAATTTTTTGTCCGTTGCTTTGACTTCGCGGTCCACACAGAATCTATCCAAGACGGCGAAAAACTTGGCTTGGTTGTATAACCACCAGCCTTGCTCTAGCCTTCCCTTTGCCCGCTTCTTCTGTGCTCGGTTGACGGTCTCTATTTTCTTAATTCCAACTTTCGCCGCTGACTCGGCTTCGCCACTCAGATACTTTGCTAGATCGTAGATGGACACCCGTACCGACGAGCCAATTTTCGTTGTTTTAATCGGGAATCGCCCAGAGCTTCTCAGGTTAGCCTGTTGACCTTCTGAGACCCCCAACACCTCAACCAAATCCGATGGACTCAAGAAAATTCGATCACCGTAGCGGGACTTCAGATCGCTCAATATTTCAGCAAACATTTACACATTTTTTACACACATAAACGCTGATTTAGCGTGATTTACCCTGAAGAGCAAGCCGGAAGACTGTTAAATATTTACATATATAACAACTACTTAACAAACAAACACGCGGCAGAGCCAGTGACACATAAAAATATCTTGCCCCATTTCGAATGTCCTGCCATGTCGATTCCAACGCAAAAATAATGCGCAATTCTAGCATTTTGGCCGCTTCGCTCCGCCTCGGCGTCGACCTCGGAGGCACCAAGATCGAGCTCGTCGCACTCGACGGCGAGGGCTGCGAAATCCTGCGCCGCCGCGTGCCGACCCCGCAGAACGACTACCTCGCCACGGTGGCCGCGGTTGCCGCGCTGGTGCATGCGGCCGAAGTCGAACTGGGCCGGCAGGGCACGGTCGGCGTCGGCACGCCGGGTGCGATCTCGCCGGCCAGCGGCCTCATGAAGAACTGCAACTCGACCTGCCTCAACGGCCGCCCCCTGCAGGTAGACATCGAACGCGCACTGAACCGCGAAGTACGGCTCGCCAACGACGCCGACTGCTTCGCCCTGTCGGAGGCCGTCGATGGTTCTGCGGCCGGTGCCGACAGCGTATTCGGCGTGATCCTCGGCACCGGCGTCGGCGGCGGCGTGGTGGTGCGCGGCCACCTGCTCAAGGGCGCCAACGCGATCGCCGGCGAATGGGGGCACTCGCCGCTGCCCTACTTCCAGTTTGCCCACACCCAGGCCGACCGCGACGGCACCGGCCAGCATCCCGCCACCGGCGAAGCGATCCTGCACCCGTGGCCGGGCCCGCGCGAGATCGAGGCCGCGCCGGCGTGCTACTGCGGCAAGAAGGGCTGCATCGAAACCTGGCTCTCCGGCCCCGCACTCGCCGCCGACCATGTGCGCTACGGCGGCGAGGACCTGCCCGCCCACGAGATCGTGCAGCTGGCCAATGCGGGCTATGGCCCCTGCAGCGCGACGCTGGCGCGTTATGAAGAACGGCTCGCTCGCGCGCTCGCCGGCGTGATCAACCTGATCGATCCCGACGTCATCGTGCTCGGCGGCGGGCTCTCCAACACCGCCCGCCTTTACGACACGGTGCCCCGGCTGTGGCCGCGCTACGTGTTTTCAGACCGCGTCGACGCCAAGCTGGTGCCGCCGAAATACGGCGACTCCAGCGGCGTGCGCGGAGCGGCGTGGTTGTGGAACGACTGAGCCCGCACTGTTCCTACGAGGCATGCAGCAATCCAGTCTCTGGCGTTCGCACCCCGCCGCAGATTGCCGAGCGCTCTGCCCCCGCACCGTTCGCCCTGAACGTGTCGAAGTGAATGGCAGCTCATGGCCGTTCTCAGCCCTACCCACCCCGGTTTAATGCCTGCCGTTAACCTACCAGAAACAGCTCCAGCAAATCATTCAAAAACCGCTGCCCCTGCAACGTCGGTTTGAGCCGGGCGGGGTTGGTTCCCAGCAAGCCCTGCGTACGCGCCTTTTCGAGCGCATCCTTGCACACGATCAGCGGCAGGCCGGTGCGTTCCTCGAACAGGGCAGCAGGCACGCCTTCGTTGAGGCGCAAGGCATTCATCATGAATTCGAACGGCAGATCGTCCCGCGTAAGAGTGTGGGTGTCGGCGATATGCGCGCCCTGCATCACCGCATCCATGTATTGCTGCGGATGCTTCACGCGCATCTGCCGCACGATGCGGTCGTGGAACGACAGCTTGCCGTGCGCACCGGCACCGATGCCGAGGTAGTCGCCGAACTGCCAGTAGTTGAGGTTGTGGCGGCTGGCGTGGCCAGGCTTGGCATACGCCGAGGTTTCATAGTGCTGCATGCCGGCCTCCATCAAGCGGGCCTCGATGGCCAGTTGCATGTCGGCGGCCAGATCGTCGTCCGGCAGGTTGGGCGGCGCGGTATGGCCGAAGGGGGTGTTGGGCTCCAGCGTGAGGTGGTAGGCCGACAGGTGCGGCGGCTGGAAGGCGAGCGCGGTGGAGAGATCGGCCAGCGCCTCGGCCAGCGTCTGCCCCGGCAGGGCGAACATCAGGTCGAGGTTGAAGGTGTCGAAGTGGTTGGCGGCGAGTTCGGCGGCGCGGCGCGCCTCGCTGCCGTCGTGGATGCGCCCGAGCGTCTGCAGATGGCGCGGGTTGAAGCTCTGGATGCCGAGCGAGACGCGCGTCACGCCGGCTTCGCGGAAACCGGCGAATTTGGCCGCCTCCACCGTGCCGGGGTTGGCTTCCAGGGTGATTTCCGCACCTGGCAACAGCTGCGTCAAGGTGCGCACGCCGGTGAGAATGCGGTCGATCCCCTCCGCCGAAAACAGGCTGGGGGTACCGCCGCCGAAGAACACCGTGTGGATCTTGCGCCCCCAGATGTCGGGCAGCGCGTGTTCCAGGTCGAGCAGCAACGCGTCGATGTAGGCGGCTTCGGGAAGTTCACCCTCTCCCCCGGCCCCTCTCCCGCTTGCGGGCGAGGGGAGAAAGGCATGCGAATTGAAGTCGCAGTACGGGCACTTCTTCACGCACCACGGCAGATGGAGGTAGAGCGACAGCGGCGGCGGGGCGGCCAGGCCGCCGTTGAACAGGCGGATGACGGATTCAGCCAAGCCGTTTGAGCCGCTTCAGCTTGTCGACCAGATCGCGCAGCGCCTGGCCGCGGTGGCTGACGGCATTCTTGGTGTCCTCGTCGAGTTCGGCACCGGTTTTGCCGAACTCGGGGACGAGGAAATAGGGGTCGTAGCCGAAACCGTTCCGGCCGCGCGGGGTGTCGATGATCTCGCCGTACCAGCGGCCTTCGGCAATCACCGGCTCGGGGTCGTCGGGGTGGCGCACATAGACCATGACGCAGGTGTAGTGGGCGCGGCGGTTGGACTCAGTGGCCAGCGCGGCGACGAGTTTTTCGTTGTTTCGCTCATCCGATTTGGGCTCGCCGGCATAGCGCGCGGAATATACGCCGGGCGCGCCGCCCAGGGCCTCGACGCAGATGCCGGAATCGTCGGCCAGCGCGGGCAGGCCGCTGTGGGCGCTGGCGTGGCGCGCCTTGGCGAGGCAGTTCTCGACGAAGGTGACGTGCGGCTCGGGGCAGTCGGGCACGTTGAATTCGGACTGCGGCACGGCCTCGATTTCGAGTGGCGCGAGGATGCGCGCGATTTCGCGCAGCTTGCCGGCGTTGCCGGAGGCGATGACGAGTTTGCTCATGATTCCAGGGCTTCGTTCTGGGCGGCGCTGATCTCCGCGATGCCGGCGGTGGCGAGGTCGAGCAGGGCTTCGAGGGTGGCGCGGGAGAACGGCGCGCCTTCGGCGGTGCCCTGCACTTCGACGATGCCGCCGCTGCCGGTCATCACCACGTTCATGT
>JAJZRT010000231.1 GCA_021802595.1 Pseudomonadota bacterium | reverse complement strand
TCGCGCAGGCCATGGCGCGCGACGGCGAAGGCGCGACCAAGTTCATGACGATTGCCGTCGAAGGCGGCCGCGACCGCGCCGAATGCAAGCAGATCGCCTACGCCATCGCACGCTCGCCGCTGGTCAAGACCGCCTTCTTCGCCAGCGATCCCAACCTCGGCCGCATTCTCGCCGCGATCGGCTATGCAGGCGTGACGGACCTCGACGTGAATAAAATCCGCGTCTGGCTTGGCGACGTGCTGGTCGCCGAACACGGCGGCCGCGCGGCGAGCTATACCGAAGCGCAAGGCGCGGCCGTCATGAAGGAAGCCGAGATCACCGTGCGCGTTGCGCTGGGCCGCGGCGACGCAAACGCCACGGTCTGGACCTGCGATTTTTCCTACGATTACGTGAAGATCAACGCCGAATACCGCACCTGACCCCCTCTATCGGAAACGCCATGACCCATGAGCATCGCATCGCCCTCTTGATCGACGCCGACAACAGCCCGGCCGACATGATCGACGAGGTTCTCGATGAACTGGCAAAAGAGGGGGTCATCAACATCCGCCGTGCCTACGGCGACTGGAAGAGTCCGCATCTCAACGCCTGGGCGGCGCTGCTACACGACTTCGCGATCCAGCCGATGCAGCAGTTCGCCTACACCCGCGGCAAGAATGCGACCGACGCGGCGATGATCATCGACGCGATGGACCTGCTCTACACCAAGCAGCTCGACGGCTTCGGCATCATGTCCAGCGATTCCGACTTCACCCCGCTGGTGATGCGCCTGCGCGCCAACGGCCTGAAGGTCTTCGGCTTCGGCGAGCAGAAAACGCCCAAGCCCTTCGTCAATGCCTGTTCCAAGTTTCTGTACCTGGAAAACCTCAGGCGGCCCGAGGAAACGGCAGTGCAGGTTGCCACCGAGCCTGCGCCGGTGCCTGCGGCCAACGGGATTGGCGGAAACAAGCCGCCCGCCCGCGCGGATGCCAAAACCCTGCGCAGCGACACCCGCCTCGTCAGCCTGCTGCGCAAGGCCGTGGAGGCGGCGGCCGACGAGGAAGGCTGGGCCGGGCTGGGGGCGGTCGGGCAGCACATCTCCAAACAGGCATCGTTCGATTCGCGCAACTATGGTTACGCCAAGTTGAGCGGGCTGTTCCAGGCGATCGGCCTGTTCGACATGCGCACCCACGGCAAAGGGCTACAGGTGCGCGACCCGCGCGCGGCGAACTCCTAGCGAACGCACGATGCCGCTCACCCTCACCCCCGACCAGGCCGCCTTCCTGCAAGGCCCGCTGTCGATGAACGTCGGGGCGGTGGGACGCGACGGCTGGCCGTGCGTGACGCGCGCGCAGGGCATCGTGGTGGCGCGCGACCGGCAGGCGCTGACGGTGATGCTGTCGACGGCGCGTTCGCGCGCGGTGCTCGACGCGCTCGACGCCGGCAGCGCGTTCACGCTGGTGGCGAGCCGGCCGGCCACCCATGCAACGCTGCAACTGAAGGCCGTGCGCGCCGAGCGGGTGCCGATGACGGCAGCGCATCGGGCGGCCAGCGCGCGCTGCGTGGCGGCGTTCGCCCTTGAACTGGAAACGCTGGGGTACGCGAGGGATCTGCAACCCAGACTGGCGGCGATCCTGCCGACCGACGACCTCGTCGCGCTGCGCTTCGTGCCCGAGATCGTCTTCGACCAGACCCCCGGCCCGCGCGCGGGCACCGTGCTGGCACGGGCATGAAACTCACGCTCGAGGCCATCCGCGCCTGCCTCGACGGCGCGATTCCCGCGGTGGTGGCGACGGCCGCGCCGGATGGCACGCCCAACGTGGCCTACGCCTCGCAGGTGCATTACGTGGACAGCGAACACGTCGCGCTGTCGTTCCAGTTCTTCAGCAAGACGCGCGAAAACGTGCTCGTCCATCCCTACGCCGAGGTGCAGGTGATCGAGCCGGGCAGCTTTCGCCATTTCCGGCTTAGGGTGCAGTACCTGCGCACCGAAACCGAAGGCCCGCTGTTCGAATACATGAAGGCGCAGCTCGCGGGCATTGCGGCGAGGAGCGGCATGGACAAGGTGTTCGCGCTGAAGGGCGCCGACGTGTACCGGGTGCACGCCATCGAGTGCGTCGATGCACAGGCGCCCGCCGCGCCGCAGCCCGACGCGCTGCTGAAGCTGCGGAGAACACTCGACCACCTGGGCGCGTGCGACGATCTGGCGCAGCTCGCCGATCGCGCGCTGGCCGCGCTGGCGCACGGCTTCGGCATCCGCCATGCGCTCTTCGCCATGCTCGACGCCGCGCCCGGCGCGTCCGGCGTCGCGCTCTACACGCTGGCGAGCCTGGGCTATCCTGCGTCCGGCGTCGGCGCCGAGGTGGCGCTGGGCGAGGGGCTGATCGGCGTCGCGGCGCGCGAGCGCATCCCGGTACGCATCAACTACCACACCGGCGACACCACCTACCACGCCGCGCTCTATGTGGCCGACCCGGCGTCGCCGCGCATCCCGCTGCCGGTACTGGCCCATCCGAACAGCCAGATCGCCGTGCCGCTCGCGCAGGGCGACCGCCTGGTCGGCGTGCTCTATGCGGAAAGCGAACACAACGCCTTTTTCAGCCACGCCGACGAGGACGCACTGGTGGTGTACGGGCGCCACCTCGCCGCGCTCGTCGTCGGACTCGCCGCGCTGCCGGAGGACACCGAACCCGCGTACGCCGCCCCTGTTCCCGCGCCTTCCGGCGCGCCGCTCGCGGTGCGCTACTTCGCCCACGACCACAGCGTGTTCGTCGACAACGACTATCTCATCAAGGGCGTGGCGGGCAGCATCCTGTGGACGCTGCTCAACGAGTACCAGAGTTCCGGCCGGCGCGATTTCTGCAACCGCGAACTGCGCCGCGACCCGCGCCTGCCGCTGCCGGATTTTGCCGACAACCTGGAAACGCGGCTGATCCTGCTCGCGCGCCGGCTCGCCGAACGCTGCCCGGATATTGCGCTGGAAAAAACCGGGCGCGGGCGCTTCCGCCTCTCCCTCACGCGGCCGCTCGCGCTGCACGCGGCGTAAGCGCGTTGCGACCCGCGTATCCGGCGCATGGGCGCGGTAGTCGCGCGCCTGGCGGAAGGCCTGGTTGAAGGAAAACGCGCCGCCGGGAATGACGCGCGGCATGGCGATGCGGTAGACGCCGGCGGCGATTTCGTCGCGCGTGGTCCCGGCGGCGGTATTCGTGATCATGGCCACGCCGTCCTTTCGGTGCGCTGGCCCGTCATGCTATGCGGCAAGACGCACCGCGTTTTTTTCCAGAACCGCCAGCAGGGCGGAAATATCGGGCGGCCCCGGCGGGATGTTGCTGTCGAGATCGGAAAACAACTGCGTCGCCCGCCCGCCCTGGCCGGTGAATTCCAGCATCTCGCCGCCGTTCGTCGCATATCGGAAGCCATGCGTCGTGCCGGCGGGGACATGGACGAGTGTGCCGGGCCCACAGACCCGCGTTTGGCCAGCACAGGTGAACTCGACCGCGCCCTGGAGCACGTAGAAGGACTCGTCCCAGGGGTGGCTGTGCGGCGGTGCGCCCAGACCCTCGCCGCCGCGCTGCAGGGTGATCTCATAAGGAAGCGCTGAACAAGTCCTTCGACAAGCTCAGGACGAACGGCAACTTGTTGATTCCGTTCGTGGTGAGCCTGTCGAACCATGAGCGGAATCAACTTGTTCAGCGCATCCATAACTGCCAGTCGCGGCGTTCGGTGCCAGCACCGTGACTTCGGTGCCCAGCACGTTCAGCGCGGGCGCCCGATCATCGGGGGAGACGACAAACATTTGTGCTTTCATGATGCTTACCTCGTTGGTCAGGAAGGAATATCGAGATTTTCCGCGCCGCCGTTCGCCAGCCAGCGCGCGCACGCCGCCCCCAGTTCCCGCTCGGCACGCGCCGCGTATTCGGCGCATTCGGCGGGCGTCAGCGTCTCGGCCCAGCGGCCATTGACGCCCTTGTGGATGAAGGTCTCCGCGCCGCCGTCCCAGAACGCGCCGCCGAGCGGCACGCTTTGCATCGCGTTCCGCTTCATCCAGTCGAAGGTGCAGTATTCGACGATCTGCGGCCAGCGCGCCGCGTCGACGGGGATGTCGAGGAAGGCGGCGATGCGCCGCATCTGTCCCGGCATGTCGCGCTTGAGGTCGGCGAAATGCAGCAGCAGCACGTTGGGTAACTCGCGGATCGCCCACCAGCTGCGGACGTTTTCCCAGAACGGCCAGAACGGGTGACCGTCGCGGTCGAGCCAGTCGCGCCAGTACTGCCGGATGTCGGCGGGCGGCGGTTCGATCGCCGCGCCGATCCGCCCCGGCGTGTCGTTCAGCGCCGCGTACCAGGCGGCGTTGGCGTTGGCGTGGTGGTTGTACAGGCTCCACACCACGTCGCGGCCGTCGCGCGCGATGTAGAGGTACTTCGCGCGCGGCGAGAACACCAGCGCGTCGACCGGGAGATGGGTCTTGAGGATGCGGCGGTGCGTCTGCGCCGCCACGGCCTCCAGCTTGACCGCCTTCGGCGGCACGCGAAGGTCGAGCCAGGGCGACAGCTCGGCCACCGCCAGCGCCGGATCGCCGCCGAACAGCATCTGCGCGACGATCTGCTGCGTCCAGGTGGTGCCCGACTTGGCGTAGGTGGCGATGACGATGTCGTCGTCGCGGAAGGCGAAGTCGTTCCAGATGGTGGAATCGAAATGGTGGTTGTGCAGCTCGCGCGTCTTGCGCGGCCAGAGGATTCCGGATGCGTTCATGTCGTCACCCCTTACTCGCCGGCTACCACCGGCGGCAGGTTCTTCGGCGTCAGGTCGAAATAGGGCGTGGCCACCTTGCCATCCGGCGGCACGTAGGCCGGCGCGGGATCGCCCTTCACCGGCAGGCTTTTCACGTAGCGGTAAATGGCACGCAGGTCGGCGTCGCGCATCGCGCGCAACGAGGGCGACGGCATGGGCGGGCGCATCGGCCCCCGGGCGCGGGCGAGCCATTGCGCTTCAGTCATACTGGCAACGACGCGCCGCAGGTTGGCCGGATAGGTCGTGCCCCACGGCCCCTGCCAGCCCAGCGCGTCGCCGGTCAGCCACTCGGCTTCGGGTACGTGGCCGTCCTTCTGCATGTAGCCGGGGGTGTGGCAGTCGTTGCAGCCGGACGTCTGGATCAGGTAGCGGCCGCGGCGGATGTCGGCGTCGCCGGCCCACGCCAGCCCCGCCCACGCCGCGAACAGGGCGCCTGCGATTTTCATGGATGTGTTCATCTGTACTCTCCTGTCTGGTGCGGGCACACGGCGCACCCGAATGAGCGGAAGCTTAGGCGCCGCGCCGCGCGCGTGTTGCTAAGTCTTTGCTAGGCGGAGCCTAATTTTTTCTTAAGCGGGGAGGCGGGCGCTAGAATCTCGGCATGACCGATCTCGCCGCCCTGCTGCCGCGCCTTGCGCACCTGCTCGACCGCCTGGAAGCCCCGGCCGCCGCCGCGCCCGACTGGAACAAGGTGCGCGCCGCGCGCTGGTCGGCGCAGGCGGGCGGGCTCAAGCCCATCCGCCACCCGCAGCGGGTGGCGCTCAGGGATTTGCTGGCGATCGACGAGCAGAAGCAGCGGGTCGACGCCAACACGCGCCAGTTCGTCGCCGGCAAACCGGCCAACAACGTGCTCCTGACCGGCGCGCGCGGCTGCGGCAAGTCCTCGCTGGTGAAGGCGGTGCACGCCAAGTACGCTGCGCGCGGCCTGCGCCTGATCGAAGTCGACAAGGCCGGGCTGCCCGGCCTGCCCGACCTGTTCGATCTCCTGGCGGAGGCCGATTACCGCTTCATCGTCTTCATCGACGACCTCACGTTCGCCGAGCACGAGCCCGGCTACGCCAGCCTCAAGGCCGCGCTCGACGGCTCGCTGGCAGGACCGTCGGACAACGTGCTGATCTACGCCACCAGCAACCGCCGCCACCTGATGCCGGAATACATGGCGGAAAACCTGGAGACCAAACACCTGGGCGGCGAGGTCCATCCGGGCGAGGCGACCGAGGAGAAGGTCTCGCTGTCCGACCGTTTCGGGCTGTGGGTGTCGTTCCACGGCATGGACCAGGACACCTATCTGGCGATCGCCCGCCACTGGGCCGCAACGCTCGGCGCACCGGCGGACGACCGCTTCGAACGCGCCGCGCTGCAGTGGTCGCTCGGCCGCGGCGCGCGCAACGGCCGGGTGGCGTGGCAATTTGCGCGCGACTGGGCGGGGAAAAAATGAATCCGGTCACCGAAGTCGCCGCGGCGGTGCTGACCCAGCCCGACGGCCGCGTGCTGCTGGCGCAGCGGCCGCCCGGCAAGCCCTATGCGGGCTACTGGGAATTCCCCGGCGGCAAGGTGGAGGCGGGCGAGTCGCTGGAGGCGGCGCTGGCGC
>JAJZRT010000230.1 GCA_021802595.1 Pseudomonadota bacterium | reverse complement strand
TCTGGAGCGGTAGCAGGCACAGCATAAGGGTCACGAGAAACCGTCGCATGGCCGACACTATAATTACTGCGGACTTATCCTGTCAATGATGCAGTTGGTATCTTTCAGGTTGCTTTGTGCAGTATTGATTGCAGTTGGTTTTTAACTCCGCCGATATCTATGGATGTCACCGCATAGCGTTGCAGTTGCTCGCGCCGCACGAAGGAATAACCATCGTCCAGTTTTATCGTGGCCACACTGGACAACGGCACCAGCGCGCCACTGCGGGTATGGATCGGAATGTTGTTGATGGCTTCAACGCTGTCGCGGAATTCAGGCGTGAGCCACACCTGGATGTCGAAGCGCTTCACGCCGTCGATCAGAGTGGAAACGGCCTTGCCGCCGATGCCGGCCTGCACTATCTCCAGGATGTCGTCGGCGTTGAGTCCCAAGCGCGCCGCCGCTTCGTGGTTCACCTTCACCACCATTTGCGGCTTGCCCTTGTTGGCTTCCAGTGCCAATTAATAAAACTCAGCATCGATGCTAGGAGCAGCCGGACGATTGGTTCAATGTCCAAGAGATTTACGGCAGGTATCGCCTTCTGGAGTCCACAAATGGTGATCATCGCGAAGCGCGTCTTTCATGCAAACTGCCTGCGGAAACGGCGGACTCCTAGATTAAAGATCAATGCCCCCAAAACGACCATGGCCAGCACTGAGTCCCACAGCAGGTCGAGGCCGGCGCCCTTCAGCAAGATGCCGTAGCTGACGTCGATGTAGTGGCGCAGCGGCGAGGCCATCGTGGCCAGACGCAGCCAGGCTGGCATTGCCTCGGGCGGAGTCCACGCCCCGGAAAGCAGGATGATCGGCGCCACGATGAGCAGGCTCAACAGGCCCACTTGGGCGAGGTTGCGCGCGATGGTGGCCGCAAACAGGCCCAACCCCGCGTTAGCGAACACGTACAGGGTGGTGACGAAGTAGAAAAGCGGCAAGCTGCCTCGCATCGGCACCTGGAACAGCGGCCCCAGTACCGCGAACAGGCTGAAGCTCATGCCGACCAGAATAACGAGCGTCATCGCGATCACTTTGGGGAACATGATCTGGAATGGAGAGAGCGGCGAGACCAGCAGTTGCTCCAACGTCCCCCGTTCTTTCTCCCTCACCATGGCTGCGGCCGGCAGCAGGATGGAAAACAGGGTAATGCCCTCCAGCAATTCCGAGATGGGCATGAACCAGGTGTCCTTCTGATTGGGGTTGAACCAGACGCGCTGGTCGTCGATGACCACGGGCAGATCTTCCAGACTGCCGCCGGACAAACCCTCGCGCGCCAGGGCCGCCTCCAACCCGAACTGGCCGACGATCCGCGCCGCATAGCTGGAGGCCAGGAAACCCGGCACCGAGTGCGTGGCGTCGACCTGCATCTGCACGGACGCGGACTCGCCCTTGAGCAGCGATTCCTGGAAGCGCGGCGGAATGTCCAGCGTCACCATCGCCTTTCCCTTGTCCAGCAGCCCGATTGCTTCCCGTGAACTGCCGACTTCACCATCCAAGCGAAAATAGGGAGGGCGGAAGCGGTGAATCAGCTCCCGCGACGTTGCACTGTGATCGTCATCCTGCACCACCATTGGGGCGCGGTTCAGTTGCATGCTGACGCTGGAGCCCTGGAGGTAGATGTTTACCGTAAAAATGAAGATCATGAATGACAGCAGGATTGGGTCGCGCAGCAACTGGCGGACTTCCTTGGCGGTCATGACCCCCAGCCTGCGCCACCACACAGTGGCCTGCGCCCAGTTCACGCGTGCGCTCATGTCCTGGGCCTCTTGTGGAATAAAAAATAACCTGCGGTAAACAGGGTCACGGTGTAGAGGGCCAGCACCAGCAAATCCACCCATAGCACTTCCAAACCGACCCCTTTGAGGAAGCTGCCCACGACGATGTTGGTGTAATACATGGCAGGCAGCAAACGCGCCACTATCCCGCCTTCTCCCGCAAGCGACTCAACCGGCATCAGAAAACCGGAATAGTCCAGGGCCGGCACCATCGTCAGGACTACGGTCACCACCGTTGCCGCAAGTTGGGTCCGAACCAGCAGGGAAACCAGCAGGCCGATGCCGGTGGTGCAGATCACGAACAGCACGGAGGCGAAAAAGAAGAAAAGAGGGTTGCCCTTGAACGGAGCCCCGAAAACCTGTGTTGCCACAAGCCACAGAACAAGCACATTGACGATGGAGATCGCAACATAGGGGGCCAGCTTCCCCAGCAGGAACTCTCCGCGGCTGACGGTCGATGCGTGGATGTTGTAGATCGATCCGGTTTCTTTCTCGCGCACGATACCCACCGCCGTCAGCAATGGTGGTACGAATATCATCACCAGCATGATCAACTTGGGGGCGAGCGACCAGATGCTCTTCACGCTCTGGTTGTAGAGATAACGTACCTCCAGGCGCACCGGCTGGACCCGCTCACGCGCCTGATCCAGAGGCAGTCCGCGCAGCCGGGAAAAATGCTGTGCCAACGACTCCATGCTGAAATTGCCGTTGATGGCGGCGATATAGCCTTTGGTAGTCTGGGCGCGGGAAGGGATCGTGCCGTCGATGAAGGTTTGCACGTGAGCGGCGCGGCCCGCCCACAGGTTTTTCTGGAAACCTGGCGGGATGATGATGGCCGCGCGGATCCTGTTGTCCTTGAGCAGCGGATCGAGATCGCGCTCGTTGGCCACATAGCCCTTGAAGTCGAAATAGCGCGAATCGATGAAACGATAGGCGTAGTCACGGCTCAGGGACGTCCTGTCGTAATCCACGACCGCGAACGGGATGTTCTCCACATCCAGGGACAAGCCGTAGCCGAATAACAGCATGAGCGAGGCGGGCACAAGAAACGCCAGAGCGAAGAACAGCCGGTCGCGCAGTATCTCGCGCCACTCCTTGTGGGCGATGGCCAGGATGCGCTTTGCGTTCATCCGGCGGCCACCTCCCGCTTGTTGGCTTCGAGTGCGCTGACGCGGTAGACGAACACGTCTTCCATGGAAATTGGATATGGCGCAATTCGGTCAACGTCGATCCCGATTTCGCCCAGGCTTTTTCGAAGATGCACCTTGTCTTGCTCCGGTGTTCGGGAGAGGAGGTGGACACGTCTGCCGAAAAGCGCCGCATCAGGGAAACCCAGAACCTTGAGGCGGGCGACCGCCCGGACGGGATCGGACACCTCGAGTTCGAGCAGGGAGCCAGCGTCGGCTTTCAATTGGCGCTTCATTTCCGTCGGCGTGGCGTCTGCGACGATGCGGCCGGCGTACATCAAGGCGAGATGATCGCAATGCTCCACTTCCGACATGTAATGCGTCGTAACCAGTATCGCCACCCCTTCTTCGCGCGACAGCCGGAACAGGACGTCCCAGAACCGGCGCCGTCCAACGGGATCGACCCCGGAGGTCGGCTCGTCCAGAAACAGCACGCGGGGTCGATGCACCAGCGCACACCCCAGAGCGAGCCGCTGCCTCAGTCCCATGGGGAGGCTCGCCGCCCGGTCTCCTTCGTGATCCTCCAGTCCGGCCATGGCAATGACCCATCGGCGCCGGAGACGCACCTCTTCCCGGCGCAGCCCGTAGATGCCGGCAAAAAGGTCGATGTTTTCCGTTACCGTGAGATCGGTATACAGAGAAAATGCTTGGGACATGTAGCCAATGCGTTCCTTGAAGGCATGGCCGGCAGCCCGCATGTCGACGCCGGCTACCAGGCCGACGCCCCCGCTCGGCTTAAGGAGGCCGGTGAGCATCTTGATGACCGTGGTCTTGCCGGCCCCGTTGGCGCCCAACAGCCCGAAGATCTCCCCTTCGGCCACCCGGAAGGACACCGCGTCGACCGCACGGAAGGCACCGAAATCGAGGGTGAGCGCTTCAGCCTCGACGGCATTGCCGCCCCGATTTAGAATCGCGGCGGGCGCAACGGCAAGTACCGTAAGGGTCGCGTCGTGATACAAGCCGCGCTGCCGCAGAATGGCGATGAAGGCATCTTCCGGATCGGATTCGACGGCTTGAATTTCGCTCACGTCGAATCCTTCAAGGGCCTGTCCCACCGCGCGCGCGGCGTCTTCCGGCAGTAAGCCGTCGGCAAACACGCACAGGCGGGGACCCAATGTCTCGACCTGAGGAAACCTCTCTCGCAGTTTGATAAAGGCTTGATCCTGCGGAGTTGCGTTTACATACACCGTGCTGCCGGCGGCAAGCGCCTGTATTTCCGTCGGTGTACCCTGTGCCAAAAACCTCCCTCCATACATCAGCGCCATGTGGTGGAAGCGGCTGGCCTCATCCATATAGGCCGTGGAGACGAGGGCAGTGATGCCGCGTTCCGCTACCAGTTCGGAGAGAATGGCCCAGAAGTCTCGACGCGAAACGGGATCGACACCTGTAGTGGGCTCGTCGAGGATCAGAAACCGTGGCTCGTGTACGAGGGTACAGACCAGGCCCAGCTTCTGTTTCATGCCACCGGAGAGTTGTTTCATCGGCCTGTCCCGAAACCTTTCGAGCCGCGTCATAGCGAGCAGCTTCGCCTTGCGCTCGGCCAGCTCGTGCTCCGCTACCAGGCGCAGTCGGGCGAAGAAATCGATGTTTTCCTCGACGGAAAGCTCCGGGTAAAGGTTAAGCCCCAGCCCCTGAGGCATCAGGCCGATGCGATCCTTGATGCGCTCGCTGGCGGCTTCCGAGTCGAGCGTCACGCCAAAGACTTCGACGCTTCCAGCATCGAAGGAGAGTACCCCGGCAATCGCCTTCATCAGGCTCGATTTGCCGGCCCCGTCCGGACCGATGAGCCCATGGATTTCGCCCGGACGGATATCGAGGTCCACGCCATCCACCGCCACGCGCTTGCCGTAACGCTTGGCAAAGCCCCTTACCCGGACCGTCGGGGCTTGACCGGGGACGTCTACCAGCGCGGTTTCGTCCATGCCACGTCCTCCTTCCAGCGAATCACCGCATCGGCCGGCAGCCCCGGGGTCAGGCGGTGGTCGGGATTGGACTTGAGGTAGAGCTTGACGGCGTAGACCAGTTTGACGCGCTCGTCAGGGGTCTGCACCTCCTTGGGCGTGAATTCGGCGCGGGAAGCGATGTAGCGCACCGTGGCCTCGAACGGCCGGTCGGGAAACGCGTCGGTGTAAATCTGCGCTGGCAGCCCCAGGCGCAATTTCCCGATTTGCACCTCCGGCACGTACACCTTGAGGTAAAGCTGGTCGAGGTCCACCAGTATCAGTAGCGGCGCACCGGCCGAAACCACTTCACCGAGTTCGCGCGCGCGGGTCGCCACCACGCCAGAGACAGGCGCCCGGATGGTGAGATCGGCGAGTACGCTTTCAGCTTCGGCCAGCGTAGCCTGCGCTTGGCGCAGTTGTGCCTGGAGCGCCAAAAACTCCTGCTCCCTGGCCCTAATCCGGTCGCCCCCCAGTTCGGCGTGCGCGAGCTGCTTGCGGCTTTGTAGCAAGGCTTCGCGGGCCGACGTCATCTCGCTTGTGGCGGCGTCCAATACAAGCCGCGTCCGCTCGTTCTGCTGGTTGCTCACAAAACCCCTGGCAACCATATCCCGCTGGCGATTGGCATCCCGCTGTGCTTGCTGGGCGGTCGCCTCCGCCGTGGCAACTGCCGCCTGTGCCCGGCCGACTCCCGCCCTCGCAGAATCCACCATGAGCGGAACCTCTCTCCGCAATAAATCGAGGCCCAGTCTGGCGCTGGCGACTTGGGATTCAAGCGTCTCCTTGGCCGCAGCAGTCTGATCCACCCGCGACTTCAACTGCGCATCGTCCAACCGGACTAGGAGCTGCCTCGACTTGACGGCATCACCCTCGCGCACCTCGATGCCGGCGATCTTGCCCGTAATCTTGCTTGCGACCGTGACGGCATCGCCCTCAATGCGCCCGTTGGCCTGGATCAGACCTTCGGGAAGCGCGGCGCGGCTGACGGCGTACTCATACATCTGGTACCCGACAACCAGGGCCACCACGATGACAATGAGCAGGACATAACGCTGTTTTAAACTCTTCAGGGGTAACTTCATCCTTAAACTCCATTTTCGACCCTATGTTTAACATAGCCTGGGAGTCGCAAGGCATTGATCACGACCACGGCAGCAGAACTCTCATGCAACAGCACCGCCACGATATTGATATCTATGGATGTCATGGCCGTCCTGCAACCGGAATTGCCTGGATGATATCGCTCACATAAATCCATCCCGCCTCGGCTTGGCCAGTGCGGGCGGCGCGCCCGATGATGTCCACCAGCTCGTCCACTTGGACATCCTCGCAGATCAACTCCAACTTGGATTCGTTGATGACCGCCTCGGCCAAATCGATGGAATAGTGTTGTTCCTTGGCGTCCACCGCCTTCAGCAGGCTTTGCACCG
>JAJZRT010000229.1 GCA_021802595.1 Pseudomonadota bacterium | reverse complement strand
GCGCCCCGCCAGCCCGGCGGCGGCGTAATCGCAGGCACGCAGCAGCGGCAGCACCGCGTCGAGCAGCGCGGCACCGTCGCCCACCGCCAGCGCGGCCATGCGCCAGGGCAGCTCGGCCTTCGCCACCTGCACGGCGGCATGCTTGAGCTCGGGCTGCTTCGACACCGCATCGAACACCGGCTGGGTCAGCGCGTTGACGCCCCGGCCGCCCATGAAGCGCGCGCCCCAGTGCATCGGCAGGAAACACTGGCCGGGACGCAGGCTGTCGCTGGCCTCGACCGCCACCACCGCCTCGCCGCGGCGGCTTTTCACGCGCACCAGGTCGCCCGGCTTCAGCCGGCGCAATTCCAGGTCGCGCTGCGCCATCGACAGCAGCGGCGTGTCGGCGTGCGCGAACAGCCGCGCCACGCGGCCGGTGCGGCTCATCGCGTGCCACTGGTCGCGCAGGCGGCCGGTGTTGAGGTGCAGCGGGTAGCGCGCGTCGACCGGTTCCGCCAGCGGTTTGTAGGGCGCGGCATGAAACTGCGCGCGGCCGCTGGACGTGGGATAGACGCCATCCGCATACAGGCGCGCAGTGCCCGCCGTCGCGCCCTCGGGGAACGGCCATTGCTGCGGCGCCTGGTCGAGCAGCGCATAGGAGAGGCCGGTGATGTCGAGATCGCGGCCGCGCGTGGTCTCGCGATGCTCGTTGAACACGTCTTCGGCGCGGGCGTAAGGAAACAGCCGCGCGCCCTGCTCCGACATCAGCCGCCGCGCGAACGCCGTCACGATCGCCCAGTCGGCCTGCGCTTCGCCGGGCGGCATCACGGCCGCATGGGTGCGCGTGATGCGGCGTTCGGAATTGGTCATCGTGCCGTCGGTCTCGCCCCAGGTCGACGCCGGCAGCAGCACGTCGGCGTAGGCCGCGGTTTCGGTGTCGGCAAAAGCCTCCTGCAGCACCACGCATTCGGCCGCCTGCAGCGCTTCGTGGACCCGGGTCTGGTCGGGCAGTGACTGCGCGGGGTTGGTGCAGGCGATCCAGATCGCCTTGATCTCGCCGCGCCGCACTGCGTCGAACATTTCCACCGCGGTCTTGCCCGGCGTCGCCGGGACCGCATCCACACCCCACAGCCGCGCGACCTCGGCGCGGTGCGCGGGATCGGCGAGATCGCGGTGCGCGGACAGCAGGTTGGCCAGCCCGCCGACCTCGCGCCCGCCCATCGCGTTGGGCTGGCCGGTGAGCGACAGCGGCGCCGCACCCGGCTTGCCGATCTGCCCCGTGGCCAGGTGCAGGTTGATCAGCGCGGCGTTCTTGTCGACGCCGCAGCTGGACTGGTTGAGCCCCTGGCAATACAGCGACAGCGTCGGCCCCTGGGCGAACCAGCGCGCTGCCTGCACGATGTCGGCTGCCGCCACGCCGCAGATCGGCGCGACCTTCTCCGGCGTGTAGTCGCGCACCCGGTCGCGCAGCGCCTCCCAGCCTTCGGTGTGAGCGGAGATGGCGTTGCGGTCGATCCGTTCCTCCCACAGCATCACGTTCAGCATGGCGTGATACAGCGCCACGTCGGTGCCGGGCAGGATGGCGAGATGCAGGTCGGCCTCCTCGGCGGTATCGGTACGGCGCGGGTCGACCACGACCAGCTTGAGGTCGGGGTTGGCCTTGCGCGCCGCCTCGATGCGGCGGAACAGGATCGGGTGCGCATACGCCGCGTTCGAACCGGCGATGAAGATCGTGCCGGCGTGGTCGATGTCGTCGTAACAACCCGGCGGCGAATCGGCGCCCAGCGTGGCCTTGTAGCCCGCCACGGCGGACGACATGCAGAGGCGCGAATTGGTGTCGACGTTGTTGGTGCCGATCAGCCCCTTGGCCAGCTTGTTGAAGACATAGTACGCCTCGGTGGTGAGCTGCCCGGAAATGTAGAACGCCACCGCATCGGGGCCGTGCTCCCGGATGACGTCACGGAATTTGTCGGCAGCATGGTCGAGCGCCGCGTCCCAGCTCACGCGCCGGCGCGGCGCGGTCCGGTCGGCCCGCAGCTCGGGATACAGCGCACGCCCGCTCGCCGCCGCCGACAGCGCGAGCGTCGCCCCCTTGGTGCACAGCTTGCCGCGGTTGGCCGGATGCGCCGGATCGCCGCGCACGCCGGTGATCTTCCCGGCCTCGGTCTCGATCAGCACCCCGCAGCCGGTGCCGCAATAACAGCAGACAGATGAAACGACAGACATGATGACTCCTCGCCCTGTCTGTCAGCAGGGTCTGTGCCAGGCGGGCACTTTACAATGAATTCAAAGGCTTGATGAAAGCGGGCCAGAGGCGATATCGGGGGCGCGCTCAACGGCAGTGCATGGCCGGGATGGGGTGCCGCAAATTGGTGCGGCGGCGGAAAGGCGAGAATGGGCGGGTGGAAAGGTTGGTGGTTGGAGCCACTGATCGGCCTGGCCGGACTGTTAAGTCTTCTGACAGCGGTCATTCTTGAGCGTTTGCCTTGCCAGCGAGCCTACTTCCGCTACCGCCTCATTGCCGGCCATCGAGTGATGGCCCACAGGTATCAGGTTCTGGGGCACCAGCAGTCTTCCACCGAGACCAGAATCAAAGTGAACATATGTCGGATATTTTTACACTTTCTGTGCCGCCATTTCGACAAGCCCATGAATAGAAAACAGATTGATTGTGAGTCGGTTGCAGGCACGGTACATGCTTATAGGTTGCTGCAACACCAAGCCGTCTAGAAAATAAATTGCCACTAGGGAAACGCATGAACCATCTCATGAGCAAGCATACGAGCGTATTGCCTTTTGCAGTGCTTCTTGTTTTGGGCAGCACTCAGAGTTGGGCTGTGCCTGTGACCTCTGCAGCATCCTATGCGTATGGCAACTCGAATATCAGCCCACCCTCGCCCCTAACTGATTCTGACTCGCAAACAAGCAACAGCGGTGTCCCGCTGACGCTTACCTCCAGTGTCATCGATAGCAAAATCGTTGATAGCGCCAACAGCTCCAGGACGATTCAAGCTGAGTCCTCCGTCCATGTGCAAGCGGGCATGATTCAACTGTACGCATCGTCAGTCGCATCAGCTCACGATTACGGTCCGAATTCCTACGTTTCAGCCAACGCAAACACGAGTGCCACCGGTAGTTGGAGCGACACGTTCACTATTGATGGAGGATCGCTTAACGGAACGGTTGGACACCTTGTGGCTGGATTCCGTGTAGATGGTTCGCTCGCTTCCAGCTTCGACAGTTCTGCAAACTGGCAAGCCTCGCTAGACGAACAGTTTCGTGCCCAATTGAGGCTGACCAGCAGTGCTACCGGTCAGGATGTATTCCTCAAGGGCGGTAAGCGTCACTTAGTTAACGCTAACGGCGACCAATTGCTGGCAGTGAGCGGCTTTACAGATTTCAGTTCGCCCGGTGTGTACACAATTTCGCTTGATTTTAAATTCGGCAGTCCAATACAAATGTATATGTGGGGTGATGCCTACGCCTACACTAGCGCTTTTGCTAACAATTCCGGCACTACGGGCTACATATATCCCGACTCGAATATCAGTGCAGTGGCTGACTTCGGGCATACCATCAACTGGGGCGGCTTCCTTGGATTGACCGATGCGCAGGGCAACGCGGTGAGCAGTTACACGGTCACTTCCCTTTCAGGGCTCGATTACGGGGTCGCTTCCGTGCCGGAGCCTGAAACTTACGCCATGATAATGACGGGTTTAGGGTTCGTGGTTTTTGCGACTCGTCGTCGCAAGCAGAACGCCTAATATTTCTCATTAGGTGCCTACGCAGAGCCTTCTACGGCAGGATTTTTCATTCCTGGTGATAATCAGCAATGGATTCGCGGCCGCCAATTTCGTAACTGCCAAAAGCGGACATTCAGCGGAGACTAGAAGACGTCATTGACCACTCAGGCCAATATCCAGACGGTCTCGGCTGTAAGTCTAAGCAACCCTTTTCAGCCGATTGCGGTCTATCGGTCGTCATGAGCTCCCAAGGTGGCGCGGACGCTGTGTCACTCCACAGCCCAAGCCCTCCCAGTTTCGCCATCGATCCAGCGCTTGCATAGGCTGATAACGCGGGCTTTTACGGCCGCGATTTGGTTAATACCGTCGGGTATGGGAAATCAAACGGTTGCGCCAACAGAGGCTTGATCTTCCCAATATTGCTCAACTAGCTCAGTGAGAACGGTGCGGCTTTTTCCCCCGTTTTTGGCCGCGTACATATTCTTGTCGGCTTCATGGACTAACCGTTCTGCACCTAGTCTTACCGCATCCTGACCCTCCACGATGATTCCACCCACCGAAGCACTAATCGAAACTGGATGGCCATCAATGTTATCGATAGAAAGGATGGCTTGAAGTATCCGGTTTGCGAAGTCGTTTACCCTTTCCGGGGAAACCGGGACTTGTAGTACGGCTACGTATTCATCACCCCCAAGGCGGGCCAATATATCTTCGGTACGCAGCCCCTGGCTGACGCGTATCGCTGCCTCTTTGAGGAGCAGGTCGCCAACTGCATGCCCATATGTGTCGTTAACGTTCTTGAACCCATCAAGATCAAAATAGAAAACCGCGAGCGAGGAGTTGTGCCTTACTGCGTGCGCGCATGCCCGCTCTAACTCCGCATGTAAGGCGGCGCGATTGGGTAGACCAGTAAGAGAGTCCTTAAGTGCCGTTTTTTCCATGAGGTCTGCATATTGGGCCAATTTGGCACGCGTCTGTTCTAGTCCGCGAACAAGAACACCAACATAGGCTGGAATAATTATGTTGAGGATCAAGAGCCCGATTACCCACATGGGGTTTTGATTCCAATATCCAGGGACCAAGCCCAATGCGATGATGCTGAGAATTGCTATTACGGCGGAGGTAACCATCCATTTCAGGCCAAAGCGAAAGCCCATACCGAGGGTCACCCACAGATGCGCGAAAATAGCGACGATCGCAACCTCCCCAGCCAAAAACATCAGGGCGGCGCAGCTTCCATGGTCAGCAAATAGGGTGAATATGCGGCGCGATGGATAATATCCAGGGTAAGCGCGAACGAAAATCCAGTGCAGCACTACATAAATCATGTAGCCGCTTATGAGTTGAAGAACCGAGGCAGATACCATCCCCGGAATTTTTGTCGCCCAGTAAGCTGTCCAAATAATTATTAGAGTTGAAGCGGTCATGCGTGCATAGCACTGCTCCAACTCGGTGTCTCTACCAGTCGACGCGTTCATGTTTTTGTTCGTTTGGGCCCATTCTTGGACTACCAGGGAAGTTACGGCAGGACGCTGTAACTCTAAAGGCCCTTGCAGTCACATATTTCCTTCCAAAGAGCTTCCCCCGCTCTTTGGGCTCCAGCGTACGACTGCCTCAAACGTTGAATTTCTGCCAAGCTGGAACAGGAAGCGTTATCAGCGCCGCCGAAACGTCTGCTATGAGTTGACTGCCGTCCATCGCCATTGGCGAAGCCGGTCGCTCAACTGATGTGCTGCGTCAACGTCTGTAACCGAGGCAACACCAGCTATTGAACGGAATCAGCTCCACAGGCTGTAATGGCCGAACAACGGCCTTCAAAGCGAAGCATCCTCCCACAACCGACCGGATCAAACATCGGATTTTCACGAACCTCTCCACCCCGCCCTCGCGGCTTCGAACTGGAATTGGCCCCGCCTCCGCATCACAACGATGCACCACCCACAACGCTGAGCCGAACGGATCACCCCGACGCCTTTCGGCCCACAACGGATATCACATTCGGCTCCTAATCTTTGCGCCTGTTCACGGTGCCCTGCCGATCCACGCACGCCCCGGCAGCGCGGTTCGCAGGCACTCCCCAAGCCACAGACCGACAGGAGTCAGCGCATGTCCAGTATCGATCGTCGCACTTTCCTCAAACTGGCCGGTTCCGGCGCGCTGGCGGCCGCCCTGCCCGCCAGCATCCAGAAGGCGCTGGCCATCCCGGCCAACAACCGGACCGGGACCATCGCGGATGTCGAGCACATCATCATCCTGACCCAGGAGAACCGCTCGTTCGATCATTATTTCGGCACGATGCGCGGCGTGCGCGGCTTTGCCGACCCGCGTGCGGTCACGCTGCCGTCCGGCCTGTCGGTGTGGAACCAGCCCGACGGGGCCGGCACCGTGATGCCGTTCCGCCCGCCGCTGGACAATCTGGGCATGCAGTTCCTGCCCGACCCGCCCCACGGCTGGAACGATTCCCATGACGCATGGAACGCGGGCACGTACGATCAGTGGGTGCCCAGCAAGGGCGTGGTCGCCATGACGTACTACACCCGGCAGGACATTCCCTTCCACTTTGCGCTGGCGGATGCCTTCTCCGTCTGCGACGCCTACTACTGCTCGCTGATGGGCCCGACCGACCCCAACCGTTACCACATGTGGACC
>JAJZRT010000228.1 GCA_021802595.1 Pseudomonadota bacterium | reverse complement strand
CGATGCGGCGCAGGTGCGGGCCGCCGCCAGCATCACCCTGAAAGCGGATGAACCCGGCCTGCTGGCGTTTGCCGCCGGGCAGGGCTGGACGCTGATCTTCTACTCCCCGGAGCAACTGGCCGCCGTGCCCGTGCCCAATCCGTCGGAGACCGTGCGCCGCTACACCGGCACAGCCTCGGTAGCGGAGGCCGCCGCCCTGCTCGCCGCCGGCGCGGACAAGAATCATCTGATCGTCGAAAAACACAAGCTGCGCGGCCCCGACGGACGCAGCGCCACCGTCTCCATTACCAGGATTCCCCCATGAACTCCGCCATCGGCAACGAACCGGAAAGGCCCGGAAAAATCATGCTGGTCGGCCTCGGCCCCGGCAGCAACGACCACCTGACGGCGCGCGCCCGCGCGGCGATTGCCGAAGCCGATACGATCATCGGCTACGTCACCTACATCCGCCTGGTCGCCGATCTGGTGGTCGGCAAGGAGGTGATCAAGAAGTCGATGACCGAGGAACTGGACCGCGCCATCGAAGCCTACGAGCGCGCCAAACAGGGCAAGAAAGTGGCCCTCGTCTCCTCCGGCGATGCCGGCGTCTACGGCATGGCCGGCCCGACCTTCGAGGTGCTGTTCCAGGCCGGCTGGACGCCGCCCAGCGGCCAACCCGGCGACATCGAGGTGGAAATCATTCCCGGCGCCTCGGCGCTCAACACCTGCGCGGCGCTGGTCGGGGCGCCGCTGACCCACGATTTCTGCGCCATTTCGCTCTCCGATCTGCTGACGCCTTGGCCGGTCATCGCCAAGCGCCTCAACGCCGCTGCCGAAGCCGATTTCGTCGTCGCCCTCTACAACCCCAAGAGCGGCCGCCGCACCCGGCAGATCCGGGAAGCGCAGCGCCTGTTTCTCGCCCATCGCCGTCCCGACACGCCGGTGGTCATCGTGAAATCCGCCTACCGGCCAAAACAGCGCATCGAATTCACCACGCTCGACCAGATGGCCGGGTGCGCCATCGGCATGCTGTCCACCGTGCTCATCGGCAACTCCAACACCTTCGTGCGCGACGGCCTGATGGTCACCCCGCGCGGCTATGCCAACAAATACCGCGTGGACAGCGGCGACACCCGCGCCGGCGAGCAGGCCGGGCGCTCGCTCTCCACCGGCCTCGACGGCTGGCTGGAGACGATCCGCGCCAGCGGCAAGACGCCGGAGCAACTGGCCGTGCGCTACGGCCTGCCGGCCGACTACATCGCCGCCGCCATGGCCGAAGCGCCGGAGGCGGAGGTGGCAGGCGATAGCGAAAACACCGAGGAGGGCGACGCGTGAATGCCGTCGAGCAACCCAGCATCGCCGATTATCGCCGCCACCTGCTGGTATGCACCGGCCCCCGCTGCACCGCCGACGGCGAATCGCAGGCGCTCTTTGACAGTCTCGGCGCGATTTTCAAGGCCGCCGGGCTGGATCAGGGCGACCTGCGCGTCAAGCGCAGCCGGGTCTCCTGCTTCGCCGCCTGCCGCGGCGGACCGATCCTCTGCGTGCAACCCGACGGCATCTGGTACTACAACATCACGCCGGAGAATCTGCAGCGCGTGGTACGCGAGCATCTCGTCGGCGGCCGACCGGTCGAAGACCTGATCTTCCATCGCGGCCCGGAGACAACGATCCAAGGAAAACCTGTAAAAATCGTGGAGATGGCTCTCCCTGCTCAGGCATCTCCATGACTACTCAGCCCAAGCCTGAATAGCTAGGGCAATGAAATTAATGCTATGGTTGGCGTATATCGCGACCACAAGCTGTCCAGGACCCATCATTAGCAAAGCAATGAGTCAAGCCGAAACCACGCTGAAAAGCCTCATTTATCACCCACCGTTGGCTTGCGTCGCAACTACACCTGTCGCTGTGGCGGCCCGCAGAATGATCGAGGCGCAACGTAGCTCGATCCTGGTCGAGGACCAAGGGAAAATAGTCGGCATCTGGACCGAGCGCGACGCCCTGGCGGTGGACTTCTCGGCTCCGGAGCCAGGCCAATCACCGGTTTCCCTGTCGATGTCTTCGCCGGTCAGGACCATCCACATCGACACCTGCATCGGCGAGGCAGCCTCGCACTTCCGCCGGGAGAAGGTCCGCCATTTTCTGGTGATCGACGAATCGGGCGAGCCCAAGGGCGTCGTGTCGCAGTCCGACGTCGTGATCAATCAGGGCGTCGAGTATTACCTCTCCCTGCGCGACGTGAAATCGGTATTCAGCCGGAAGCTCCTGATTCTCCCGAGCGCCACGCCCGCACCGTTGGGGATTCGGGAAATGCGGCGAGGCAACTTTGACGCCATCGTCGTCGAGGGGCCGGAAGGTGGCCACGGCATCTTTAGCGAACGCGACGTGTTGAGGCTGATCGGTGCCGGCCGAACGGTCTGCCCCATCGGCGAACTGGCCACTTTCCCGCTCATCTCCATTCCCGCCAGCTCCAGTCTCTACCAAGCCCGCAAGCAATTCAGTGAAAACAATATTCGCCACCTGGGCGTCTGCGACGACGACGGCAAACTGCTGGGCTTGATCTCGTTTGCCGACATCCTGGCCAACATCGAGAGTCAATATATCCGCGAATTGGAGGAGGCGCTGAGGGAACGGGACGAGAGACTGGCGATTTCAACCGGGCATCTGCGCTTGGCGGCCAAGGTATTCGAGAGCACCTTGGAAGCCATAGTCGTGACTGACGCCGACCAGCTCATCGAATCGGTGAATCCGGCTTTTACCCTGGTCACCGGCTACCAGGCGCACAAGACAATCGGCCAGAAGCCATCGATCTTGGCTTCGGGCAGGCATGACAGCGCCTTCTATGAATCTATGCACAAGGCCCTCGCTCTGGTCGGACACTGGCAAGGGGAAATCTGGAACAGACGGCGTGATGGCGAGATCTACGTGCAATGGATCACCATCAATGCGGTGAAAAACGATGCGGGAGCGGTCACCAATTACGTTGCCATTTTTTCCGATATCACCCATCGCAAAGCGGCGGAAGAAAGGTTGAGTTTCCTGGCCCAGCATGACGCACACACCCGCCTGCCCAACCGGGTACTGCTGGAAGACCGGTTGCTACACGCCATATCCCATGCCCAGTGCAGTCAGGACGGCCGTGAGGGCACCCAGCACATACCTTCGATGGTGCCGAGTACGCTGGCCGGCAGTCCCAGCACGACAAGGAAGCCAGGCAGGATGACGGTCGTCGTCTCATAGCAGAAGTCACCCAGGGCACTGGTGATCCCAGCGCCGGCGACGGTGCGGTTGAGCCAGCCCTTCGACCGGGTGGCGGTTGCAGCCACCAATGCGGCTTCGTTCTTACTTTCATCCATTCTTTGATCCTGCTGTGTGCCCGGCTACTTCATGTCCTACTTGAGGTAGGAATTGATGACCTGGAGCACCACCTCCAGGTCCTGCTGTCGCTGCTCCAGCGCCGGCTCCTTGACGACGTGATCGGTCAAGTGGCCCTCAATCACGGCGGCCATCAAGCCGTTGACGGCTCCCCGAATCGCTGCGATCTGTTGCAGGACGGCAATGCAATCGCCTTCCTCGGCAAGTTGCTTTTCCAGGGCGGCCGCCTGACCCTGAATGCGTCTTATGCGGGTCAGCAACTTGGCTTTGTCTCGAATGGTATGGGCCATCTGTATTCATGCTCCAACGATAAAAACCATACTGGAGGGTAGCATGCTTAAACTGGGGGGCAGTATACTGGCGGCCATCCGCAACCCAGCTAGTGGATCCCCATGACCGAGTTTTCTACCCTCTTGCAGCAAGGCAATGCCTGGCTGTTCATCCCCAGTGCGATCTTGCTGGGAGCGCTGCATGGCTTAGAGCCAGGGCACTCCAAGACGATGATGGCAGCCTTCATCGTCGCCATTCGTGGCACGCTGACGCAAGCCGTCTTGCTGGGCCTGTCGGCCACCATCTCGCACACGGCCGTAGTGTGGGCCGTGGCGATGGCCGGACTGTATTTCGGCCGCAACTGGAGCGTCGAGGCGACCGAGCCGTATTTCCAGGTCGCTTCGGCCGTGCTCATCGTCGGCGTGGCGGCCTGGATGATCTGGCGTACCTGGCGCAACCAACGTGCAAGTTTCCACGACCACAGCCATGACCATGACCACCACGATGAAACCAAGCGCATCGACACCGGCCATGGAGTGGTGCGTCTGGAAGTGTTCGAGAAGGGTGTTCCGCCGCGCTTTCGCCTGTACCGCGAAAGCAAGCATGGTCATGTGTGGACGGCTGACCAGGTGAAAATCGAGACGGAGCGACCGGACGGCAGCCGCCAGACGTTCACTTTCGTGCAGCGTGACGGTTTCGTCGAATCAGAGCAGGAGATTCCCGAGCCGCACGAGTTCGTCGCCCGTCTGCGGCTGGGCCATGACCGCCACAGCCACGACTACGATGTGGAATTCGTCGGGCACGCTGATCATCACCACGCCATCAAGGACTACGAAGGGCTGGACGTATCGGCACCGGGCTACCAAGACCCGCACGAGCTGGCCCACGCCAACGACATTCGCCGCCGTTTTGCCGGCCGCGAAGTGACCACTGGGCAAATCATCGTCTTCGGCCTGACGGGTGGGCTGATTCCCTGCCCGGCGTCGATCACTGTGCTGCTACTCTGCTTGCAACTGAAGAAGATCGCGCTGGGCGCGACCCTTGTACTGTGCTTCAGTATTGGTCTGGCTCTGACGATGGTAGCTTCCGGTGCACTCGCAGCGCTGAGTGTGAAGCACGTATCCAAGCGCTGGGGAGGCTTCGGCGAATTTGCCCGCAAGGCTCCTTATTTCTCTGGCGCGCTGATCGTGCTGGTTGGCCTGTACGTAGGCTATCAAGGGTTGCATGCATTGTTATGACATGGAAACCTTGATTACCCTTTTGCGGGTCCTCCTGCTTTATCACTTAACCCGTCACTCTGTCTAAGACATGCAAAGGGTCCGCCAGGCACCTCGCTTTGGTGCACACGAGTATTGAGCATAGTCGTGATTGGTGCAGATGACTTCTGATATTGCGTTGTCAGGAGCCGCATGCACACCTAGCGTTATGCCCCGTCAATTGGTGCAGTCGTCTTCTGAAAATGACAGCCGGGCTGTGCCCATCTGGTGCAAAATGTGGTTTTGGCAATCGCAGCCCCGCTGCGGGCACGAGCGCCTGATCAGCAGCGCGGAGCCCCACTGACTGTGATAACCGTGGCGACTGAGCCGGACGAACCCGAAGCGCTTCGTGGCTTGACCGATGCCGACGTCCACGAACGCGTGGCGCGAGGCCAAGTTAACCGCGTGCACACCCCGGCGAGCCGCACCACGTGGCAAATCCTGCACGCCCATGTCTTCACCCGGTTCAACGCCCTGCTGGGCGCGCTGTGGGCGATCGTCGTGGCTGTCGGTTCGTGGCAAGACGCGTTGTTCGGTGGCGTGATCGTGGTCAATGCCCTGATCGGCATCGCGCAAGAGCTGCGCGCCAAATGGACCCTCGACCGCCTGGCGCTGCAGGCGGCTTCATCCCCACGTGTGGTTCGCGCGGGGCGGGTGGAGGCGGTCCTGGCTGCGGACGTGGTGCTCGACGATGTACTCGAACTGGCGGCCGGCGACCCGGTCCCGGTGGATGGGGTGGTGCTATCCGCCTCGGGCCTGGAACTGGACGAGTCGCTACTCACCGGTGAGTCCGAGCCACTGCTCCGCCAGACGGGCGACCCGGTGCGCTCGGGCAGCCTCGTCGTCGCAGGAAGCGCACGCATTCGGGCCACTGCTGTCGGTGAGGCGGCCTGGGTTCACCGCTTGGACCGCGAGGCCCGGCGCTTCGTCCTCGCCCACTCCGAGCTGCGCGCCGGCATCGACCGCATCCTGCGGGTGGTCGGGTGGGCAATCCTGCCGACCGCCACACTGCTGTTCGTCAGCCAGTTCACGCTCGGCATATCCCTCACCGGGGCTCTGCTGTATGGCGCTGCCGGGGTCGTCGCCATGGTGCCGCAAGGCCTGGTGCTGCTGACCAGCCTCGCCCTTGCGGTGGGCGGGGTGCGCTTGGCGCGCCGTCGCGCCCTGGTACAAGATCTGGCCGCGACCGAGGCGCTGGCCCGCGTCGACGTGGTCTGCCTCGACAAGACGGGCACCCTGACCGAGCGCGAGTTGCGGGTCCACAGCCTCGAGCCACTCGCCAACGAACCCGACGCGACCCACGCGCTGGCGGCGTTGGCCGCCGCCGAACCTCGTCCCAACGCTACGCTGCGGGCCATTGCCCGCGCCTGGCCAGCCGGGGCCGGCGGCCCGGCAGTGCACGGGGCTGTCGCTTTCTCTTCGGTCCGCAAGTGGAGCGGCGCAACTCTGGATGACCTCGGCACTTGGGTGCTAGGCGCTCCTGACATCCTCCTGACTGATCGACC
>JAJZRT010000227.1 GCA_021802595.1 Pseudomonadota bacterium | reverse complement strand
CAGCCAGACGCCCTCCGTGCTGCTTTGCGCGAGCGCACGCAAGCGGGGGGAAAACCCGGCCGACGTGCTGTCGATCAGGTGCTTCATCGACGCCAGCAGTGCCTCGCGCTGGGACACCCGCACCTGCGCCGCCTTGATCCGCTCCGTCAGGAGCGCGCTCACCGGCCGGGCGGCGCTTGCACTCAACCGGTCCAGTTCCTGCTGCGCAGCCGCTTGCCGGGCTTCCGCCTGCGCCGCCTGTTTTTCGAGCCGGTCCGCCCGGTAGGCCAGATACCCCGCCCATGCCAGCGCGACGGCCAGAACCAGGCCCAGACCCAGCGCCATTTCACGCAGGCCGAACGCATAGCGTTTCTTGAGCAGCAGCGGACTGATCAGGTTGATCTGCTGGCTCATGGCCGGGTCTCTTCCATCCGCAAAGCTGCGCCGATGGCATGGAAGCAGTGCGGCGACAGGGTGTTCGCATCCGGTATGGCCGTGATGTCCAGCACATCCGCAAGATCCAGCACCTTGACCGGCAGGGCCAGATTGCCGGCCAGGCCATTGCGCAAGCCCTCGACGCGCTCCATCGGTGCCAGCAACAGGTGATCGACGGGAATCCCGCCGAACTGGCGGTCGAAATGATCCAGGCTGCGCTGGATTTCCAGCGTCAGACGTTCGAGCACGCTGTCCATGCCCTCGATTTCCAGCACGGTCGGATTCACGCCCAGCGTGCGCGCCATGCACAATTCACCATCCAGCGTCAGCGTCAGCAGGCCGCCGGTTTCAATGAACGAGAAAACTGCCAGCGCGCGCCCCGGGGTTTCCAGCCGGGTGGCGAGGTTGCGCTGGGCGGTTTCCATGATGTCGATGATGGTGAGGTTCAGGCCTGCGTTGGTCGCGAGCACGGCCTCTTCCGCAAGCAGGCTGTTTTTTGCCGCGACGGCGAAAATCTGCCGCGCATGGCTCACATGCTCCGGATGCGGCACTTCCAGCACGTCCACCGTGCCGTCGTCGGCATGAAAATCGAGCATGTCCTGAATCTGCCAGCGCACTGCAGATCTGATCTCCTCGGCGGGAACGTTCGGTGCATCGAGCAAACGCAGCCGGTAATCGGCCGGGTTCAACACCAGGCTGACCGGGCCTTTTCCATGCAAGCGGGCCAGCGCCTCGCTCCAGTTGTCGCCCTTGACCGGCACCACCCCTGCAGCCAGCAGCTTGGGGACGGGCACCCTGCGGTCGACACGCGCATACGCGATGCGTCCGGGCAGACGCAAGTACGCGGTTAATCCCTGCTCGCTCGCTCGTCGGAAAAGCTGCATGTATCTGACCTGAAAGTTTCTCTGAACTTAAATAAATAAGCCATTGTTGTCAAAGGATTTATAGGGAATCAATACATCTCGCGCAGATAAATCAGGGATTTGCTGCCGCGATACAGGCCGAAACTGGCCCGCGCCGCGGGGTTCTGGTTGTATGCGCCGCCACTCCAGCGCCCCTGCAGCCAGGTTTGCGAGGCCGGCACGGCGGGCGTGACCACACCAGCCACGCACGTGCTGCCGCTGGCCGTCGCACCCAACTGGACGGTGAGGTCGACGCTACCGCTGTTGCCCGCGTTCGGTGCGGAAAAGCGCAGATTGCCGCGGCCCTTGTTGAAACGGCCGGACAGCGACACCGACGTCTCGCAGGCGTTGAGGTTGCGCTGCCAGTTGCCGAGCGCCACGTTGGTTGCGGCAAGCTGGGTGCAGTAATCGTCGGTGTTGAGGGCAAAGCCGCTGCCGTTCCAGTAGCGCGTCTCGATCGGCACGGGCAGGCCGAGCAGTTCCGAACCCAGCGCATTGGTCAGCACCAGTTGTCCGAAGCGGATCTGGTTGCCGGCGTCGAAGGCAATGCTCGCAAACAGCAAAGGCACGGGGGTGTCGACGGTGCCGTTGCCGGTTACGCCCGCCTCGGAGATGTCCTGGATGGCCATCGACAAGCTGATGTCCGCAGCAAAAGGCGCGACCGGAGTAACGCGCGCAAACGAGAGCTCATCCGCCGCATTGGCGATCAGGCTACCCGTTCCGCTGCCGCTCGCCGTGACGGTCGGCGCCCCCAGAAAATTGATAAGCAGATTGCCGGTGGCTGCGGTATGCGTTTGCACGGACCCGGCGGCCACGAGCTTCCATAGCGCGCCCGCATAGTTGAGCGTGGTCGCGCCGGCGGCATTTTTCGCCGTGATCGTGGCCTGCGGCAGCGTGAGATAGCCGAAGGGCTGGCCGGCATAGGTGAACGAGCGCGTGGCGCAGGCGGTGTCGTTGAATGTCTTGAACATGGGAACGCTGGCCGGCGCCAGATCGAAATGGTCGGGCACGAAGCGGCCGACATTGAAGGCGGTCGATTCGATATTCATCTCGGCGGCGGTGGAGCCGTCGGCGGCATCCACCGCCGCAAAGCTGGAATCGACCAGTTTCATGGCAAAGGCCCCGACCTCGGAATAGCGGGCGCCGGCGGTCGTCACCGTGCCGGACGCCGCAGACCAGGCGCCGGTAGTCATGACGCCGAGCGTACAACCTGTACCCGGCAGTATGCACCCGGTCAGGCTGGCGGCCGGGCTGCCGGCGTAACTCGCCGTGGTGGCGCCGGCCGCGTTGAGCGCCGTCGCGGCGATGCGGAAAGGCTGGCCGGCCTTGTGCACGTTGCCTCCGCTCGCCGCGGTATTGGTGAGCGCGCGCGCGGTACCGGCCGTTGCGCTGTCGGCATCGCTCACCGTCACGCTGCCGAAGCTGGCCGGGCGGACGGCGAAATTGTCGGTCGAACACGCGATGACCGTTGGCACACCCGTCGCCGGATATGACATGCGGATGCGCGCATTGGGCCAGGCATTGGCCTCGCTGATGCCGGCGAAGGTCTTGCGGCCCTGATTCGCCGCCGAGAAGGTGAGTGTTCCCAGCGGGCGGATTGCCGGATAGGCGCTGCAACTGCCGGCGCCCGACGCATCGACGAGTTCCAGTTTCACGTCGCCGGTGAACGCCGTTTCGACGGCGGTCCCGCCGGTCTTGAGTGCGACGATATCGAGGTTGAAGGCGCTGGCGGCGACCTTGGTATGGACCACCCCGGTCACGCTGCCGGCGGCAGTGCCGGTTTCGAACGCGTTGAAACCGCCGGGCACGATCACCGGGGCACCGCTGCACGGCCGCGTCTGGTTCATCACCTGGCCCAGTTGCGCCGTGCCCATCACCCCCTTGTAGACGCCGACCTCGTCCAGGTTGCCGCTGAACTTGTAACTCGGTCCGCTCTCCGAAGAGGCATTGTTCTCACCGCCGATCGATGCCGTACCGGCATCGGTTCCCCAGGTCCCGGTATAGGTCTGCGTGACGAGGGCAAGCTGTGCGCCAGCCTGGTTGTAGACATAGATGCGTTTGGTCCGGGTCCCGATATCCGCCACTGCCGCAACGAAATACCAGGTGTTGTTCTGGATGACATTGGGCGTATCCAGAATGATTGGACTGACGGCCCGCGTATAGAAACGCAGCCTGCCAGCTCCGCCATCGCCCAGGCTGAAACCGTAGCCGCCAGTATTGTTCTGGTCGTCGATGAAAATGCGCTGCCCGCTCCTGGCGTTGTTGGTGGTGCGTATCCAGGCGGTGAGCGTGAAATCCGTGGTGAGACTGGGAAAGGACGCCGGCAAGCCGACATAGTCGTTGCTGCCATCGAATTGGCCGTAATTGCAGGTACCCGGATTGCCTGGTATGGCGGGCGCCCCGCCGCCGGTGGTCGCGCCATTGAACGCGGTGGCCAGGTAGCCATGGCCCGAGCTGTCCAGCACCTCGCCCACGACCCCGGACCAGCTCGCCTCGTCCATGCGATAGGTGGCGATCGGCCCCGGAACATAGAACCGAACCGCCGAATTCGCAGGCGGGACGACAGGCGTGGACCACACCGCGTAGTCCGTGGTCGAGAGTTCCCAGCCGATTTGCGCGGATCCGCCGGTGGGATGGCTGCTCGCGCCGAACTGGTAAACGAACTCGTTGGTGCCTTCTTCGAGAATCACCTGCAGGTTGAAACTTCCGGTACGGGCGGCCGCGCCCCATTCCGGAACGTTGACCCAGGTCACCACGAAGCGCCGGTTGGGCGCGGTCCCAACGGTCGCGTAACTCACATAGCAGGTCGCCGTCGGGCAGGCGCCGGCTGCGCCGCTCGGCGTGGCGTCCAGGTCCACCCCATAGACGCGCATGCTCCTGACGACGCTGGCATCGGGATAGGGATACGGATAGGTCGGCGGCGGCCCCACCGTCTGGGTGCCGTAGCCGCAGAATCCGTTGTTGAATTGCAGGCGGCCGTTGCTCATGACCTGCACCTGCGTGTAGTTCACGCCGCCGAAATTGAACGTGAAGCCCAGGGGAAGCTGCGCCGTGATGTCGTCGTCGATGGGGGCGCCCGCGTAGCCCGAACTGCAGGCGGCGCCGTTCGACCACACGACGTGCGTATGCGAAGCCGGATTGATCCAGTTGAACGTCGTCGCCGTGCTGGAATAGGTTGCCGCGTGCGCCGGCGCGATGGCCAGCGCAATCCCGAGCCAAGCGCCGAACAGCAGGACGAGCTGCCTGTCCCACGCTAGACGGCGGACCATTCGGTGCACACCGGTCACGAGATGTATGGCGATCCTGTTCATTTGGAAAAATCCGCCTGTATCCGCCGCTGGACATAATCCACCTCGTTGAGCGCGCCCGAAGTCGCGGTCGAGGTGATCCGGTAAACCGTCACCGTATCGGCGCCATCGGTGTATGGGAGACCGGCTGGATAGGGAGAGCAACTTACACTCACCGAAAACGTGGAAAGCGTTCCCGCGAGCCCCAGAGGAGGCGACGCAGGCTGGCACGAGTTATTCTGGAGCAACTGCCACGCGGCCCATTCGATACCGGCGCGCGCCGCCAGATAGGCGCGCGCGCCCTGGATGTCGAGCGCGCTGCTGATGTGGCTGGTGCGCGACAGCGACACCATGTAGGTCGCCAGCGCGGCCAGGATGACCAGCAGGAAGATTGCGGCCGGCAGCACGAAGCCGGACTGGGAGCGCGGTACGCGGTTCATGGCTGGTTGCTCACTTGGGTGGTCGCATACAGGCTCACGGTTTCGCCCGCCTGGCTCAGGCTCAGCGTCATGCTGACCAGGCCGCTGCGCTCGGTGACGCCGGGCTGATACGTGAAATTGCAGGCGCTGACGCCGGTCGCCAGCAGTGCGCTCGATGCGGGAGCGGGCGGCGTGGGCTGAGTCGCCGTGATGGCATAGCCCCAGTAGCGCGTCAACGTACCGGTATTCGGGTCGCAGACATAGCTCACCGGCCCGTCGACGACCTGGAAGCGGTTGCCGGGCGAGGCCAGCGGAAACTGCTTGGCGGCAATGGCGATGTTGGTCACGCTGCCAGTCGCGCCGGTATAGGCAGCGAGCGTCTCGCCCGCCCAGGCGTCGGCGCCGTCAATGCCGAGGTTGAACACGGCGATGCGATCGCCGGGCTGCACATCGATGGGCGGGCCGAGCACGTCGAAGCTGCTGTCGGCTGTGGTGAAATCGAGGATGTCGCCGCCACCCTGCGCGCGGTAGCGCCCGCCGCTGCGGGTGCCGAGAAACTCCAGGTAGAACACACCGCCCACCGAGGTAACGCGCACGCTGTTGGGCAGCGCCAGCCGGATGTCCCGCCCCATGCGGCGCAGCGCGGTGTCGGCTGCGTCGGCGAGGCGGGCGCGGCGGTCCTGGGCGACGTAGCTGTCCAGCGGGGCGCGCAGGAACAGCGCCACCATCGAGCCGATGATGCCCATGATCGCGATGACGATGATCATCTCGATCAGGGTGAAGCCGGCGGCGTTAAAGGTTGGGCGCATAACGCGTGCGATAGCCGGACAAGGTGACGCTGTGGTTGCCGGGGCCGTTGACGGTCACGGTCACAAGCAGGGTTTCGCTGGCGGGGATGTTCGTGAGGGGAACGGCCGGCTGTTGCACCTGGACCGACGCGGAATAGCCATCCAGCCCTGTAATGTGCGCACCCGAGAGATCGTCGATGCCGGTGCCGGGTGGCGTCGGCATCTTGAAGCCGTTGTAGTCGTTGACGTTGTCGTAGGGCGTGAGGTTGGCGTAGCGCGTCTCGCCTTGAGCGAACTCCGGCCCCATGCCTTCCGGAGTGGTCGCGCATCCCAATGGACCCACCGATGCGTTTTGTGCCGTCTCCACATTCGCATCGTCAGGATCGCAATAGGTATACGGCTTGGCCAGCACTTCCTCGAGCAGCGATTCGGCGATGGCAAGCGCCTGCTTCTGCACCATGGGATCGGCGCTGGCCCGCGCGTTCAGGCTGTAGACCGACAACACCCCGGTCACCGCGATGCCCACCACCACGATGAACACCAGCAGCTCGATCAGGCTGAGGCCGCGTTGATCAGTGGACATAG
>JAJZRT010000226.1 GCA_021802595.1 Pseudomonadota bacterium | reverse complement strand
GGCACGGGTGACGAAGCCGTCCCCGTCATAACGGCCGGGGCCGGCCTGCGCGGCGCCGCTGGCGGCGACCAGGGCGGCGACCAGGGTCATGTTCAAAAGGCGTGTTTTCATGCTTACTCTCCTTGCTGCGGTGAATTCAGTGCGGGTGTATGTCTCGCGGGGGGGGGGTCAGCGACGACCGCGGGTGCGGTTGTCCTCTTCAAATTGTTGCTGCTGGCGACGTTCGTAGCCGTAGCCGTAACCTTGCGGCTCGTCGCCGCGGTCGCGCCTGGCATCACGCCGCTCGTCGCGTCGCTCGTCCCGGCGGGAATCGCGCTGATCCTGGCGAAATTCGTCGGCGCGGTCGCGCTTGGCCATGATGATCACGTCGCCCATGAAATTGGGCGCAGCCTGAACCGGGGCAACCATCACCAGCCCCAGTCCGGCCAGTCCAAAAATCCAGTTGTGTCGTGTCGTCATCGGGGTCTCCATTTCCGTGGTTGCGTTGTTTCGCTTCCACGCTTCGCAGTCTGGTTGAGGAAAGTAAGCGCACTGTTTCACGCAAGGAGGATTTTGTAACAGTGTGTAACCGGCGGATAGGGCGTCGTCCCTGCTGATATATTTGCCGCATGGAACAGGACAGCATTTATGTGACCGACGACGACCCGGGCATACGCGAACTGGTCGCCGAATACCTGACTAGCCAGGGTTATCGTGTCGAGACGGCGGCAGACGCGGCCTCGCTCGATCGCCTGCTGGCCGCCCGCCTGCCGGACCTGCTGGTGCTCGACTGGATGATGCCGGGCGAGGACGGCCTGTCGATCGCGCGGCGCCTGCGCGCGCAGCCGGGTTTTCCGCCCATCATCATGCTGTCGGCCAGGGGCGAGGATATCGACCGCATCATCGGCCTCGAGGTCGGCGCCGACGATTACCTGCCCAAGCCGTTCAATCCGCGCGAACTGCTGGCCCGCATCCGCGCGGTGCTGCGGCGACAGGCGGCCGTTGCCGCACCGGCCGCGGTGGCGGCAGCACGGCTGCTGCATTTCGGTCCCTTCAGCGTCAATCTCGACGCCCGTACCCTCAGCCGCGACGCCGCCGAAATCCCGCTGACCGGCGGCGAATACGAATTGCTGGAAATTTTTGTCACCCACGCCAACCGTACGCTGTCGCGCGACTGGCTGATGGACCAGTTGCGCGGATTCGAGCGCGACCCGTTCGACCGCAGCATCGACGTGCGGGTGAATCGCCTGCGCAAGAAGATCGAGGACGATCCGGCCAATCCGGCCTATATCCGCACCCAGCGCGGGCAGGGCTATCTCTTCGTACCGCAGGGCAAGGGGTGAAGCACCTCACACGCTCGTTGTTCGTCCGCACCGCGCTGACGCTCGCGCTGGCGTTCGTCGTGTTCCAGGCGGCGGCGTTCTGGGTGGTGTACCGTACCCTGATCGTGCCGGTGGCGGAGCGCTCGGCCGACGATCTGGCCGGCCTGATCGTGCTGTCGGCGCAAACCTGGGTCGAACTGCCGCCACAGACGCGTGCCGCGTTCGAACGCGAACTGGCGCGCCGCCACGGGCTGCGCCTGACCACCGCGAACCTTGGCGCGACGACCGCCGCGCCGCATTTCGCCTTCCGTACCCAGATCGAAGCCGCGCTGAGCCGTCGTGTGGGCGACGATGTCGTCCTGCGCGGCGTCCCCGGGACGGAGGCCGCCTGGCTGGACATTCCGCTGGGCGGGCATGAGCTGCATGTCGGATTTTTCCCGCGTCGCTACGCCGTCAAGCCGCCGCTGGCGGCGATCGCGGTCATTGCCCTGGGCACCTTTCTCAGCCTGCTGACCGCTGTGTTCCTGGTGCGCCGCATCACCGTGCCGCTGGCGCGTGCGGCGGGCGCGGCCAGCCAGGTCGGGGCGGGGGAACTGCCCGAGCCCCTGCCGGAAACCGGCCCGGCCGAGCTGGCCGAACTGGCACACCGCTTCAACACCATGGCGGCCGAGGTGCGTGCGTTGCTGGACAACCGCACCACCTTGCTGGCGGGCATTTCGCACGACCTGCGCACGCCGATGACGCGCCTGCAGCTCAACCTGGAAATGCTGCGCGACGCCCCCAGCCCGGCGCGCATCGACCGCGCGATGGCCGATCTGGCCGACATGAACAAGCTGATTACCGGTTATCTGGAACTGGCGCGCACCACCCAGGCTGAGGCGAAGGCGCGCTTCGACCTGGCGGATTTGCTGGAAGAGGCGGCTGTCGATGCAAACCTGGCGTGGCCGGGCGCGGCGCCGTGCATGGTCGAGGCCGGCCGGCTTGCGGTGCGGCAGATCGTGTCGAACCTGATCCAGAACGCGCAGCGCTATGGCGGCGGTGTGCCAGCCGAACTGATTCTGGAATGCACCGACACGCTGGCGCGGGTGATCGTGCGCGATGCCGGCGCGGGCATACCTGACGACCAGCTGGAAAAAGTGTTCAGGCCGTTCTATCGGCTGGAAACGTCGCGTTCGCAGGCGACCGGTGGCACCGGGCTGGGGCTGGCGATCGTGCGCCAGCTGGCAGAAACGAATGGCTTGAAGGTGGCGCTGCGCAATCGCCCACAAGGCGGACTGGAGGCAGTGCTGGAAATTCGGCGTTAATCGATCTCGGTTTTACGTTCGCCCCCTTCCCGGGCACGTCGATCCCTCGGCCCCGGGTGGGGTGATTGGGTTGGATCGTTTCCCTTTATCGCGATGATGCCGATAACTGTTTTGGATTGATCGACCCATGCAATGTGCCTGCGGCAGAAGCAGCCAGGCGCCACAGACCCGGTCAGGCCCGCGCCTGACCCAACAGGCATCTTCCCAGGTTCTCGCCGAGCCTCCGTCACGACACCTTCATTGGTGTTTTCCTTCCGCAATTACGCTGTGCAGAACGTCGACCAGATGGCCCACGGCAGGGCCCGGGTTACTCGATCTGTATCCCCCATGGATCAGATATAGCGTGGCCTTACAGACATATCCTCCCCGCAGGGGAAGTGGCACGAGCACGCACTGGTCAAGCAACGCCTGTATTCGATATTTCAAAAGCCAGGCAAATCCGTGGCCCTCCCGCACTGCGGCCACGGCCATGTCAAAGTGGGCCATGTTCCATCGCGGTCCCTGGGACATCCACTGCCCGGTGATGTTTCTTCTTTCGGGGGTTTCGAAATCGCAGATGACAATCTGCGTCATCCCATGCAGGTCAGCCATGGTGAGCTCCTTGCCACGCCTGAACAATGGATGATCGGGAGACGTCACGGCGACATATTCAACTTCCATCAAGGGGGTTCCCAGGAACCCCTTGGGGACCTGGGCACTGATCGCCAGGTCCGCGCTGCCTTGCCGCAACAGTTCCTCCATGCCGAAATCAGGTACTTCACGCAGTTGTACTGTCGTGCCGTTTCCGGTACGCGCGAATTTTCCCAGAGCCTGCATGAGCAAACTGGAAGGAAAGGCAAAATTCACTACCAATCGTATTTCGGGCTCCCAGCCCCTCTCCAGAGCGGAGGCGAATGCCTCGATCTCGTTGGCCTCCTTGGTCAACTGCCGCGAGCGTTCCAGAATAGCGCGCCCCTTTTTCGTGAGATGCGCCTTCCTTCCCTCGATTTCCAGTAGCGGAACGCCCAACTGCTTCTGCAGTTGGGCGAGCGAGTAACTTATTGCGGACTGGCTGAGGTGCAGGATTTCGGAGGCCTGGGAGAAGCCTCCGTAGTCGACCACCGCTTGCAGTATCCGCCATTGCCCGAGGCTGATGCGCGGTTTTCTGGGGCAAGGTGCGTGGACTTCCGGACTGCCATTGCGGCTCTGCCCCAATGGCTTACCAGGTGAGGCATGTTCTTGACCTGACATCATGAAATTCCTTTGCTGCTATGGCCGCTGGTTATGCGGTTCACCCACGCCGTGCTCAGCCTGAGGTCGAATATCGCAAGGCCGCGAATCCCGGCGCCAGCAGTCCCTCGGTCGTTCAGGCAACGTGTTCAGCTTAGGCAGTCCTGGACGCCACGCTGTGCATTATTTGGGATTCGTCAGTTTCAGCGACTCACCATCAGGAAACCTTACCCATAGTAGATCAGTTGCGAGAACACGCTAGAAATTCACCATCCGATTGACCAGCAACGTCTTGGGAAGATGAGGAGCGTTCGGATTATTCAGTGAATTCTATTTTTGAATGGGCATCGCATGTCGCTTTGTAACGTTTCCCGGCACTGCCTTCAGGACAAAGTGGACGTGCGCCCCGCAAGCCGGGGCCACATCAGCCCTGTGCGAGCCCCGAGACAGGGTATGGGGAAACCACAAGGGGGACTCACATTGCTACTGGTTTTGCAAGCAGGGAATTGGTCATCACCGGTATGGCACCGGATATGCCGATCGGAATAAATGTAGGAATGCGCGAACGCGGTGGCTTGAAAAATGACAGCGACATCGTGGCGCTGTCGCCAGTCGGGGTATTGCCGCTCTGATCGCCCGTGGCGAGCGTGTAGGTCACAAGCTGTCCGCCCGGCACCGCGGTCGATGCCACAGACCATGCAGGTGCGCTTGTGGCTGGCCTCACCGCCGGCGGCGACCAGGCTATGCGAGACGTGCTCAACGCAATTGGGGTGCTGGTGATCGCCTTCACGGATGAAGGGTCACCTCCCGCAAGGGAACCCGTCAAATAGTCCTGCCCATTAATGTTGACCACCCCGGCGGAAATCGCGGCAAAAGCAGACGTGCCTGTGGCGGCTGAGTGCGCAATGGCTTCACCTACCGCCCCGTAATTCGACTTGGCAGATGCCTCGATGTACGCGGATGGACCTGTGGCGGCTGCGATGGCGGCGGCTTGGCCTCCACCCCCATAGCCCGGCAATTTAGGCAGTAGCCCATCGAGGGCGACCGCGTTGGAGAAAGTCCCGGTAAACGCATTTACGCCGTTGGCATTTGCCTGCGCAACGGCATGGGCGTTATTGGCGTCGGCACCGGCGGCTGTGACCGCATCCATCTGGATCGGCCCCAGATCCACGGGATCGGCCCTCGCCACGGTTATCACGCCACCGAGAATGATCATCAAACAAAGGACTCTAAGCATCTACGTTTCTCCCGATCTTGGTGCTTCTCTGGAGAGAAAGTGCTCAGTGCAATTGCCTGCCTAAACGAACCACAGCATCACAGGAGCAATGGATTTGATTTGTAGCACCGCGCCGGCAGATGTAAAGATTTTCACAGGGGAAAAAGCTTAAGGAGCAAGGCTCCCTGATCTCAGTCTGCGTGCAAAAAGAGTGGGGGCAAAGCGAGTCGGGCCAGTCCCTTTATCGCCTGACGAAAAAAGGGCTTGCAGGACGGGCGGGTGATTCAGATGGCCCGACGGCAGGGATTCAATAATTGAAGCGAATCGGCAGTGTGAACAGGATGGCGTATTTGGGCGCATCGTTGCTCAGGCCCATGCTTAACACGGTATTGAACATCACGTTCTTGCTCAGGATGGAGGACGCGCCCACGTTGAACAGGCCAATGGTCTGCTCCGAGCCGGGAACCGTGCTGCCGTTGATTTCCAGCTTCTGCGCGAACGTCTGGGAGAACGAGAATTGCAACGAGGTCTGGGGGCTGGCGGCCAGCACGGTTCCCACGGAAAAGCCGGTCTGGTCGCCCTGTCTGATCTGATCTTTCTCGAAGGCCTTCTGATAGGACAGGCTACCGACAAAGGCCAGCGGATCCTGACGTTTGAGGGCGACCAGCTGGACCTGGGCGGCCGGGTTGCCCGCCGGGAGCGCTACCCCGTTGTTAACCCGGTCTCCGTTGCCAACGATGTAGGTAAACCGCCCGATGAGGTCAGGATGCCAGCCGCGTTCGCGCGTCAGGGTCTTGGCTATCCCCACCGACAAATCGCCCAGGCTGCTGGCGTTGGCCGATCCGGTGAAGCGCCCGGCGGAGCCGAGATCGGTTAACCGACGTTCGTGCACGGAGGTGTAGGGGAGGCCGAATTCCAATTGGGAGTCCCATGGCAGCCCGATCTTCAAGTCGAGGCTCCCGGTCATTTCGTCTCGCTTCAGTTGATCGGACGCGAGCACCAGATTCGCACCTACAAGGTAGTAGGCCGGGGAGGATGTCTCCCGGCGAGTAAAGCCAAGACTCGGCTCGAAATCGATCTGGCCGGCCGGCAGCAACAGCGCGCCCGTCTGGGTAAGGTTCCGCTCCAGGGCGCGCTGGGCGGCTTCCACGTCGACCGAGAAGCTGCCGGGTCCCGCGGGTTTCTTGCTTGGCTGGCCCTCCGTTGACGCAAGCGGTTGTGCCGATGCCACGGGTGCGTGCGGTGGCACTGCGGCAGCCATTTTTCCCATTGCGCCCTGACTTGCGGCTGTATCAGGGGCTCCAAGGGCATTCAGCCGCCGCTCCAGGTCATTCGCCTGTTTCTGCAACTGAGCGATGATTGTGT
>JAJZRT010000225.1 GCA_021802595.1 Pseudomonadota bacterium | reverse complement strand
ATCTGGAGATTCATGCCATCACCTCGGGAGACCGGGAGGCTGGCGACAGCCTGCATCTTCTGGTGATGGACATGCATCGGGCGCTGAACGCACTGCAGGCGAACCTGGCCAGCGAGACCATCGACGGTTGCCGCGCCTACGGCATCCGCGATGCGGATCGGGCGCTGATTGCCGCGTTCATGGAAGGCATCAACCGTACCGCACCCCTCAAGTTCGATCATCCCGGACTGTCCGCCACGGCGACACGTGTCGGTGACAAGCTGGTGATTCAGAATGACATCGGCACCACGGATGCGCATGTGCTGGTGATTCACGTCAGCGGCCGTACCGTGACCATCACTTATACCGACGTCCATCTGCCGCGCCTGCTGTTTTTCCAGAGCCTGTTCGAGGGCTACGAAGTTGCGTGGCAGGACACGCGTTCGCGCACTGACGCGGGAATGGAAGACGGCGTCTACCATCTCAGCGTGGGAAGCTACACGGCACGCAGCAGCACACGGCTGCGCGACTATCTGGGACACCTCGGCTCACGCCTGGTGTTCCTCATCGACTGGAACCGGGCGCGCAAGCGGCTCCGCATGTTCGTTCCGCGCAAGGCTTCCATCGAATTGCTCAAGTGGGCGGCGGACGGAAATATCGGCCACATGGCCTGGCTCAAGGCCGGTGGTGAGCAGCTGATTTTTGACGCCATGAGCTTTGCCTACGGCGGACAGCTCAGACCCGGCGACAGGCTGGACGACCTGCTGACAGAAGCCCGTGCGGTGCAGTTTCTGCGCTTCAACCTGAAGCAGGCCCTCGAAGGCTTGACGCTGGGCCGGCCGGCCTCGCTGGTGGCGGATGAGATCCGCACCGAACTGGCGTCGCAAGTTCGCTCCACCGAAGACGCCTTGCTGGATACCGCGCTCGAACATGCCGGACTGATCGTCGAACTGGCCGACACGGTGCGGGCTGCGCTGGAGGCGGCGCAGGCGGGACGCCAGCACGACGTTGCCGCCATGGCAGAACGGGCCAAGGACTGGGAAACGGCAGCCGATCTGGAATTGAACAGTGCCCGTAATGCGCTGCTGGAAAGCGACAATTTCATGCTCCAGCTGATGAGCAAGGCGGATGACATCGCCGACGACCTGGAAGAGGCGGTCTTCCACATCACGCTCTCGCCCAGGGCAGCCGCCACTTCTTTCTCAGCACTGGGAAAACTGATTGATCCGGTTGCCAATGCCAGTCGTGAACTGGTGAAAGCGCTGGCCGCCTCACGCCATGCCCGGCGTGGCGTGCCGCGCGAAGACATGGACGATTTCCTGCAGGCAGTTCATGCCATCCGCACCATGGAACATGCCAGCGACTTGGCCGAACGCGAAGTCAAACGCAGCCTGGCGGGCGATCCACGCCCTTTCGCGGAGGTATTCGGCATCGTCGAGGCGGCGCGCAATCTTGAGGAGGCGGCAGACGGCCTGATGCACGTCGCCCTGTTGCTGCGCGATCACGTGATGGGCAAGGTGATTCATGCCTAAGGGAAAGAACAAGTCCATAGCGCGGCTGTCTGTATTCGACCTGAATGGTCGAGACGGCGTGCCCGAAGTGCGTCTCGCAGGCTTCAAAGCCTACAACCTGATAAAAATGGCCGCCATGGGGTTGCCGGTACCGCAGGGATTCGTCATGAGCACCGAGTGGTGCAGCGCCATCGGTAGCGGAAATGGCGTCAAGACGCATCTGTCAGAGGCACTGCAATCAGGAATCCGTGATCTGGAACGCACCAGTGGCCTGGGGTTTGGCAGCGCCCGCCGTCCCTTGCTGGTGTCGGTCCGCTCGGGAGCGCCAGTTTCCATGCCAGGCATGATGGAAACGGTGCTCAATGTCGGACTCAACGACGTATCCCTGGCGGGCTTGCTGCGGCTGACCGGTGATCATCGGCTGGTATGGGATTCCTATCGCCGCCTGATCCAGGCTTTTGCCGAGATCGTTGCCGGCGTCCCGGCCGCGCCATTCGAAGCGGCGCTGGCGTCCAGCCTGCGTCGAACCGGCGCCGACATCGCCAGACAACTCGATTTTCGCGCCATGCGCGAGCTTGCGCGCACCTATCTCGCGCTGTATCGCGAACACACCGGCCAGGATTTTCCCCAAGATCCGTTCGAACAACTGGCCGCCGCAGCCCATGCCGTGTTTGCGTCCTGGATGTCGGACAAGGCAGTCGAATACCGGCGCCTGAATGCGCTGCCAGACGATCTGGGCACTGCAGTGACCGTGCAGCGCATGGTGTTCGGCAATGCTGGCGGCAACTCGGGCGCCGGTGTCGGCTTTACGCGCGACCCGTCCAGCGGGGAAAACCGGCTGTACATCGACTGGCTGCAGCAGGCCCAGGGCGAAGACATCGTCTCGGGACGCCGCCGGGTGACGGCCGAAAACGAGGTACCCAACTGGCTTGTGCAGAAACTCGCCCAAGTGGGCGACGCCCTGGAGAAAACCTTCCGCGACGCCCAGGAATTCGAATTCACTGTCGAAAACGGCGAACTCTTCATGTTGCAAACCCGTACCGCAAAGCGCACCGCCCTGGCGTCGCTACGCATCGCGGTCGATCAGGTTGAAAGCGGGCTCGTCACCCAGAGTGAGGCGCTCGACAGACTGTCCGGTATTGATATCGACAACCTGACCATCCGCCACGTCAAATCCGCCAAGCCCCCTCTCGGGCAAGCAATTCCAGCTGGCACCGGCGTCGCCCAAGGGCCTGCAGCCTTCTCCGTCAAGGCAGCCCAGGCATTCGCGGCACGCGGCACGCCTGCCATCCTGATACGCAATGATGTCGCCACCAGCGACATCGCCGGCCTCGCTGTCGTCAGCGGCATACTGACCGCCAGTGGTGGGCGCACCTCTCACGCCGCCGTAGTTGCACGGCAAATGGGAAAAGTCTGCCTCGTCGGCTGTGCCGATCTTCGCATCGACGAAAGTGCCGGACAGGCCACGCTGGGGCAAGCCGTAATTGCAGAAGGCGACCCGCTCTGCCTCGATGGTGACGCCGGAACGATCTACGCAGACTCTCCCAGGATCACCAGCGAACGCCCCGAGGCGCTGATAGCCTGCATCAACAAATGGCGCATGAACACGCTCGTCAGCCAGTAGCCAGGCATCTATCTGAACACCCGTCAGCCCAATTATTCCAGCTGTGGTAGCTGGATAATCCGGTAAAACAGGATCAAGTCAGGTGGATTTTCCAACACACAAGGATAAATTGCGATGAGAAAGAAGCCCTCTGAAGCGTACCTCGAAAAAGCCAGGCTTCTGACCAGGGAAGAAGCCGAACGCCTGATGTCCAGAATGCGCGCAAGATCGATGTGCATGATGCATGATGAAGAACCCAGCACCCTGGAATGTGTGGCGATTCAGCTTGAGACAGAGGATGAGGAGCTGAGGGAGTGGCGCGCGAAGATGGTTGAATTGAGAAAAAAGGAAAGAAGACTAGGCGTCTGATCCAATTGACGCATCGGGTCCAACTGAATCTTGAAGGAACATTGCAGGAAAGCCTCTCATTGTTTATTTGGTGTCCGTGAGCTTTTAGCCCTGACCAGACGGCTCCGCATAAATGAGGGTCGGTGCGGGACGAGTAAATTTACAAACAGTAATACTGTTTTCCACAATCACTGTTGACAAGTTTGTGGACAAAAGAAGTGGGCCCGGCCATTGATCTGGCTTTCGGAAGGGCGCCCAAAAACAAGGCAGCAAATAACAAGCAACCAACCTCCATTCCGGATGTACAGCTGGTTGCATGCCTCTCACGTTCAATCCGAGACGAACCAACCTCCCTGCTTATTGATTCAGACATCCGTTTTTCCGGCATTTGGAGAGTGTCCTGCCGCCTGAGGCCGCTCGAGCCCGATCAGGACCGGCTTGCGTCAAGATAGCGGGAGAACTGCTCCGCCGGCATCGGCCGTGCATAGTAGTAGCCCTGGACCGCGTCACAATGGTGAAGGCGCAAACGCGTGAGCGTGTCCTCGTCCTCCACGCCCTCCGCAATGGTCTTGAGGTTCAAGCTCTTGGCCATCTGGATGATGGCGCGGACGATTGCCGCACTGCCTGCGTCGTCAACCATGTTGCGAATGAACGAGCGATCGATTTTCAGTTTGTCCACTGAAAAGCGGCTCAAATAAGCCAGGCTCGAATAGCCGGTTCCAAAATCATCGATGGAAAGTTTCACGCCGATCGCTTTAAGCTTGCGAACGGCCGCCAGAACCTGTTCGGTATTCTGGATCAGGATGGATTCGGTCAATTCCAGTTCAAGGCCGCCGGGATCCAGACCCGATTCGGTCAACGACCGGGTAACGCTCATATCGAGATTTCCGCGCTTGAACTGCACAGCCGAAAGATTCACGGCGATGACCAGTTCGGGAAATCCCGCTCTTCGCCAGGCCGCGGCCTGCCGGCATGCCTCAAGCAAGACCCACTCGCCGATCGGAACGATATGGCCGGAGTTTTCCGCGAGTGCGATGAAATTCTCTGGCCCGATCAACCCGCGTTCGGGATGCTGCCAGCGGATCAGCGCTTCGGCGCCAATCACCCTGCCGCTGGCCAGATCGATCTGCGGCTGAAAATGCAGGACGAATTCCCGACGCTCCAGCGCCTTGGCCAACCCGCTGAGCATCTGGTGCTGTTCGACAGCGTCGATGTTCATCTGCTCAAGGTAGAAACGGTACGTGCTACGGCCTGCATTCTTGGCCTCGTACATCGCCGTATCGGCTCGTTTGAGCAGGAGGTCGAAATTGTCGCCATCGTCGGGATAGATCGCGATCCCGATCGAGGCTGACGTGGAGAGCAGATAGCCTTCGACCTCGAACGGCAGGCTCAGCTGGCACAGGATCTTCTCTGCAATGTCGCTGACCGCGATGGCATCCCCCATGTCTGGCAGGAGTATCAGGAATTCATCCCCGCCCTGGCGACTGATGGTATCGGTGGCCCGTATGCTGTCGCACAAGCGCGCCGCAACCGATTTCAGCAATGTGTCGCCGATGGCATGGCCAAGCGAATCGTTGATGGTCTTGAAATTGTCCAGGTCGAGAAACAACAGCGCAATCTTCGTTCCCACCCGTTTCGCATGCGCCACCGCCAACTCGAAATGATCCCTGGCACGTACACGGTTCGGCAGGGTGGTCAGCGAATCGTGAAAGGCCAGAAACTCGATTCTCGCCTCATTCGCCTTTCGCTCCGTAATGTCTCGTGTCACGCCGACGAGCGCATAGGTATTGCCCTCCGCATTGCGAAGGGGGGAAGCATGCGTCTCCAGCCAGCGCTCGGTGCCTCGCTTCCCGCGAATTCGGAATTCGAGTTTCCCGGAATTTCCCTTGAACACCCGCCGACTCAGATGAATGAAGGCACCCCGGTCCTCGGGGTGAACATAGTTGATCAGTCCTTCCTGCTGCGCATCAGCCAGACTCCCGGTTTCCAGCATGGCCAACCCGGCGCGATTCATCTGAAGCAGCCTGCCATCGGTCGAAATGACCTTCACGCACTCCGGCTCGTTTTCAAGGATCGCATTCAAGAAATCCTTTTGCTCGTGGAGGACCTTCTCTGCCTCCTTGCGCTCCGTGATATCACGCACGATAGCGACCAGATTGGTTCCTTTGTCAGTGAGGTCCAGAAACTGGAGGATGACATCCACCGGAAGGAAATCGCCGTTCTTGCGACGGTGAGTGGTCGAGAACCGGGTCGTTCTGGCGTCCCCACGCAGCAGCGGCCCGACCATTTGACGGAAACGAAGCTCATCAAACTCCAGCTTGAGGTCGAGCGGCGTCATGCCAAGCAATTCCTCCCTGGAGTAGCCCGTCTGCTGGACTGCGCCCTCGTTGACATAAATGAAACGCAGCGAGTCGGGCCGAAAGATGAAAGCGCCATCCTCGATGATATCGAGGATGCCAAGCGATTCCAGTTCATGCTGGCTGGCACGGTCCAAGCAGGGTCTCCTGGGTAATCGGACGCTCAGCAATTGAAGATGGGGGTTTCAATTGCGTCCATGAACAGCGTTGGGTAGCACATTATTTTAATGATTCCACTGAGCGCAGTCACAGATCTGTGCCTAGAAACCATGGGGGGAACTTGGTAGTTATACCAGAGGATCTGCCACGGGTCGGGAAAGGCGGCCTCGAAATTTCCGGGCGAAACGAGGCCGAACAGCAAGCGAAGTATAGAGCGACGAATAAAAGAAAAAACCCGCGAAGCGGTAGCTACGCGGGTTTTCGAGTGGTCTTGGCGGAGAGGGTGGGATTCGAACCCACGGTAGGCTTGCACCTACGCCTGATTTCGAGTCAGGTACATTCGACCACTCTGCCACCTCTCCGGCGGCGCGTATTGTAACCGAGTCGGGCGGTTTGCTGGACGAAAATTTCGCTCTCGGTCAGACTGTGCCCATGCCCACCATAA
>JAJZRT010000224.1 GCA_021802595.1 Pseudomonadota bacterium | reverse complement strand
GATCCCGTCGCCGAGATGAACTCGCCCGTATTCACGGTAATGGCGCCGCCGGCGGTGGCCTTCTCCAGCACCGAACGCCGCACGGCGGCGATCTGCTTGGCAATATCGAACAGCCGGGGCGAGCCCTTGCGGGGGTCCACCGTCACCGTCTGGTTGATCAGGAATCCGCCCTTTTGCAGCGGCGAGTCGGCCAGATCCCCGCTGCCCAGCTTGAAGTTCAGGTAGTTGGACGAATACGGCAGGTCGACCCACAAGCCGGCCGTGCTGAGCACGCTGCCGTCGCCCAGGTAGACGCGGCCGGCCTGAGCAGGCCGGCTGGCGTCGTCGTTGCTGACGTACTCCTTGCCGACCACGATGCGGCCGCCCGGCGCGATCGCCTGGCCATCGTGGACGATGGTCTCGCCCAGAAGCTTGATCATGCCCTGGTAGTGGGGAAAGCTGCCGTTGTTATACAGGCTGTTGTCGGTATAGGAAGCGCTCTCGGCCAGCGTGGTGCCGTCGTCCTCGGGCAGGACCTGGGTCACGCTGTCCTTGCTGGTGGTCAGCTCGCTCTTGTCATAAGTGGTCTGCTTGCTCGCGCCATCGTAGTTTTCCGCCTTCAGCCAGATGGAGCCGTTGACGGTGGTGGCGGTGTTGGCGGAAATCACGCCGGACTGGTTGACGACCAGACCCGTCAACGTGGTATTGCCGCGATCGGTATGGATCTCGCCGCCGAGGTTGGCTGTGCCGTTGGGATTGAGCTTCTGTCCGGCGATGAGGCTGCTCACGTTCAGCGAGCCCTCGGGGGCCGCCGTCACCTTGACCAGGAAGCCGCGCATGGAAAAGTCGTTGCCGGTTGGATCGTTGTAGAACTGCAGGTACACGGTCTTGCCCGCGGCCAGGATGACCTGGCCATTGTTTGCGGTGATGACGCCGTGGTTTTCCACTTGGGGCGCGAACAGCATGATCGCGCCGCCCTCCTCCACCGGCTTGCCGGTCGTCGGGTCGGTTGCCACCTGGCCGCTGGCACCGTCCACCTTCACGCTCTTGATCGTGCCGTAGTTGATCACTTGGCCGGCCGTGTTCAGCACCATGGTCGCCACCAGGGTCGGATCGGTCTTGCCGACCAGGTTCGAGGTGATGCCGTTGTCGAAGGTGCTCTGCGAAATGTCCAGCGACGAGGCGATGAGGGTGTTGACGTTGACCTGGGCGGAGCCGTCGAACAGGATGCCGTTCGGGCTGACCAGATAGACCTTGCCGTTGGACGTCAAGGTACCCTGGATGAGGGCTGGATCGTTACCGCCGATGTAGTTCATGCCCTCGCACGATGGGCAGGACTGACCATTGATCGTCATGTTCCAACGCACCTCGCTGCCTTGTGCAACCTTGAAACCATTGTTCCATTTGTAGGTAGCCTTGGCGCCGGTTTGGTTGATCTGTAGCAATTGGCCGGCGGCAGTAGCTTGGGGAGCAAGGATCGTCGCGTTGCCAGAAGACACCACCCCGCCGGTGGGCACCGTGCCGGGGGGCAGGGCCGCCAACCGGTTCTGCGCCGCCAGCGAAAGCGATGCGCAGGCCGACAGCACCGCCAGCGTCAGCAGCCGCATCCTGAACTGGGGACGCACCGGCGCGGGACTGTTCAGGCTGGCACGGCGCGGAAATGACGGGTCAAGTATCGGCATGGCGCATCCTCGCGATTCAGAAATCCAGGCGCGTATCGAAATGCACGCGCACATCGTGGGCCTGGGTAAAAGGCCTGGGGGGAGAACTGCTCAGGTCGTTCTTCGGTCCGTCCGCCAGGGCCTGGGCCAGGCTCAGGCTGAGGGAGAAGGCGCGCCCGGCGCGCACGTCGAGCCCCAGCCCCACCGAATCCAGCGTGTAGGACGCGATCTCGGCCGGCAGCGCCTCGTTCACGCGCAGATACGCCGCATCGTAGAACGCGTAGAGCTGCACGCTTTTCAGCAGCGGCCACTCGCTCGGCGCCCAGGCGGGCGCACGCAGCTCCAGGCTGGCGCGGATGCCCTGGTCGCCCGCCGCCTCGGACTGCAGGTAGCCGCGCACGCTGCCCACTCCGCCGGCGGAGAACTGCTCGTTGTTGATCAGCGCCTGGTCGGCGAGCTGCGCGTCCGCGCTGCCCACCAGCGACCAGCCGGCCGGCAGCTTCTGCAGCCGCTGGGCATTGAGCTTGAGGACGGCGAAGCTGTTGTGGGCAAGATAGCGCCGCTGGCCGAAGGAGACGTCTCCCGTGCCCGGGCCGCGCAGCCCCAGCACCGTGCCGGCGCCGAACTGCCAGCCGCCCCCCGCGTCGTTCAGCCCCAGCCCGTAGTTCGCGTCCAGGGTCCAGTAGCGCAGCGGCGTGCTGAGGCCGTTGGCCGCCTGCTTCGAATTCTTCCAGTCCAGGCCCAGGGTCAGTTGGTGTGTCAGGCTGCCGCGCGGACGCAGCGGCACGATGTAGCGCGCGCCGACGATGTCGTTGTTGCCGAACAGGATCTGGTCGCCCACGTTGATGGCCGAGCTGGTGACGTTGCTGCTGGAATGCACGGCGTACAGCGACAGATAACGCCGATAATCCGCCAGCGGCATCACGTAGGACGCCGACACCGCGCTCGCCTCGGCCGGGTTGGTGGGCGCGGTCTGGTAGGTCAGTGACAGCGTCTGTGCTCGCTGGAACAGATTGCTGTAGCTGACGCCGCCGGCCAGCCGCGTGTTCGAGGTGTTGGCGCTGTGGGCGTTGTTGTAGTCCAGCCAGGCCGACACCGGCGGGGTGTCGTTCACCTTGAGCTCGAGCACCGTGGTGCCCGGCCTGCGACCGGGCTCCAGCGTCGGGGTCACGCGCACGCCGGGGGCCCGGCTGACCGCCGCCAGCTCGCGCTGCATCTCGTTGAAATTGGGCACCTGCCCTTCCGCCGTCGAAGGCGTTTCGGCGCGGATGCGCGAAGGCAGGGTGTATTGCGCCCCGGTCACCCGGGTGCGCTCGATCACGCCCTCGGTCACCTTCAGCCGCACTACGCCGTCCTCGACCTTCTGCTCCGGCACGCTGACGTAGACCGTCAGATAGCCCGCATCGTGGTAGGCCTTCTCGAGGGCGGCGCGCGCCTTTTCGACATCGGCGGCGGATTTACCCGGACCGAGGAGCGGATACACCGCCTCCTCGATCGCCATCTGCGGCAATACCGTATTGCCCTCGACCCGGAATTCGAGCAGATCCAGCTTCGGCGGGGTGCTGGCCTCCGGGGCGCCGAAAGCCATGCCGGACACGCACGCCAGCATCGCCAGCAGCCCACCCAGGCCAGCCCTCATCGTCACCTTTCTTCCGCACATTTCAGGCATGTCCGCGAGCAATCCAAAGGGACTAGAGTCTAGGGACAAGCCGTTTCAATACCGCGTCGCGGCCATGAGCCGTACGGCTCATCACCCGGCGAAAACCAGGTACCGGCAAGCGGCTGCGGATTTGCCGCCCCCCCAAAAAAAACCTGCCCCGAAGGGCAGGCAAGACATTCCGGCGGGAGGCGGCATTGCACCGCCCCGTATGGTCGGAGGACGTCTTAGTTGCTCAGGCCGGTGGCCCAGTAGGTCATGGCCGGCTGGCAGGTGTTGGGCGCGCCGCTGATGCTGTGCGTGTAGTACATGATCGGGCTGGTGTGGGTATCGGTAACGGTGGCGACGGCAGCAGGAGCACCCGACTGGGCCGGGGCGATGATGCCCGCATCCAGCAGCGTGTCGCCGGCGGCGTGCCACAGGGTCGTGGTGTTGAAGCTGTTGTTCAGGCCAATCAGCACGGCGGGGTCGTTGAAACCGGCCACCATGGCGGTCTTCAGGGCGGCGGCATCGGCGGACAGGCCCACGACGTTGGAGTAGTTCATCGTCGCCTCGACCCAGTTGCCGTAGCGGTTCGTTGCAGCGTTGAACGTGCTCGGCGACATGCCGTCGATCTTGATGTGGCGCTGGTAGTCCTTGTTGGCGATGCTGGCGCCGGTCGCGGCGCCGCCGCCGATGGCATACTCGGGCGTGGTGTCGTTGCTGGCGGCGGGGAACTCCAGCGAGTTGATCGAAATCGCCCAGCGGCCGTTGCGTTCGTGGTTGGTCACGCAGGCCTCGACGTTGCCGGAGCCGCTGCCTTCGAACACGGTGCCGGCGGGGGCGGCGGCGTTGCAGGCGTCTGCCTTGGTGGCGCTCTGGCCGTCGTTTCCGTTCACGAACTTGGCCACGCTGGCGGCACAGGGGTCGTTCAGGAAGAACACGCGCGCGTCGGTCTGGGTACCCGAGGTGACGACGCGGCGGGCAACGTAGATGGCGGTGTCGCTGCCCGTGGGGCGGGTCAGGCCGAACTCGGACCAGTCGACGGCGTTGCCCGAGAAGATGGAAGCGATCTGGGCCTTGCTCAGCGAGGGCATGCAGGCCTCGCTGACACTGTAGCCCTGGGCGTCGCGGGGGTTATTGGTACCCGGCGTGCCCTTGCAGCTGCTGGCGAGCCTGCCGCTGGCGATCTGGGCGTCCTGCAGTGCATGGTACAGGCCCAGGGTCACCGGGGTGCCGAAGGTCACCACGTTCAGCGGCTCGGAGGTCAGCTTGCTGATGTCGCCGGAGGCGGCACCGGCAGCCACCAGGACGGCCGGCTCTTCGTCGGACACGCCGATGTCGGGAATGACGTTGTGACGGGCCAGGGGCGCGGAGAACACGTCGACCATGGGCTTGGTGGACTGGGCGATCTCGGGAGTGATGCCCTGGCCGGAACCGCCTTCGCTGTTCTTGACCACGGCGATGTGGGTCTTGCCGGCGGACAGGGTGATCTTGCCGGGCTTGGGCGTGCAGACCACGGCGAAGTTGTTGCTGTCGAAGGTCAGGGTGGTCTGGTTGGTGCTGTCGCACAGCACGTTCTGGGCCCAGGTCTTCAACTGGCCGTTGGTGGCCGAGGAGCCGGAGATGTTCACCACGGCGGTGTCGCCGGCGCTGTAGGTGAAGGCGGCGGAGGCGGAACCGGCGACACCGGCGAGGGCGGCGGCGACGGCGAGGGTCAGGGCTTTGCGTTGCATGTCAGTTTCCTTTGATTAGTCAGGTGAAGTCCCGCGGGGCGATGCCCCGCGGGTGTGCTGCATTTTTTTTACAAATCGAACCAAGCTCAGGCGGCCTTGCGGCGACGCACCATGTAGCCCACCAGGCCGAGACCGGCCAGCATCATGGCGTAGGAGTCGGCTTCCGGCACCGGGGCAGCAGCCGTATAGGTCAACACGCCGTTGTTGCCCAGGGTGAAGTAGTCGGCATCGCCGTTGAATGCGTAGGTGGTCTTGCTGGTCAGGCCGGTGGCCTTGGTGGCGGTAACGGTGTACTTGAAGAAGTCCATGGAGTTACCGAGGCCAGTGGTCAGGGTACCGAGGGCGGTCTGACCGGCGTTGTCGTCCCAGGTGGTGGATGCCAAATCATTGGGCACCACCGTATTGGAACCGGTGCTGGAACCATACAAGATGATTTCGCTGTTGTAGTTCGTGACCCCGGCGTTAAGCGCGACACCGTTGACGGAGGCGGGTACAACCGACATCGTGGTGAACATGCTGGAACCCTGACCACCAGAACCGCTCGCACCGAACACACCCCAGTGAATGTTGGCAGGGTTGGCGATGGTGGCGATGTAGCTGGTCCAGCCGGCGTTGGCGCTGAAGTCGAAGGTCTGGTTCTTGGTGGTGTCGAAGGCGGAAGCCAGGCCCAGATCGAAGATGGCGGTGTTGGTAGCCGTGGGATTGGCCTGACGATCTTCAAAGGCATACAGGAACAGGCTGCCACTGGTGGGAGCGGCTGTCGTTCCGCCGGAGTTGGTCAAGGCGTGGGCCTGGCCGGTGACGCCCAGGGAGGCGATGGCGGCGGCGATCGCGAATTTCAGATTACGGTTCATTACTCAAGCTCCTTATGGTGAGAAATCATTGGTCGGGGCTGCCCCCCATGATTACGCGTCCGGCCCGAGGGGCCGTCCGGCGCAATGCAACCCGGCTTTCTTCGACCCGCCTGAAGACCCGTGGCTTTCCGAACCCGCCTCGCGACGGGGGTGGCTTAACGAGAAAAAACGCCTGATTCCCGCTGTACGACACATTAGGGGGAGCTTGTTACATGTAGACGCGGCGAAACGGCCCCGGGAACTAATCCTTTCGGCTCATATCTATCGCCGTTTGGTCCCCTCCCGGCAGCCTCCTGCGCCGAGTTTCTCGAGGTCGGAAAAGCTCAGACTGGAAGCGTTTCGCCCTGCGTGGGGCAGACTTCCCAAGCGAAGTTATGCAACGCAGATAACACGCGCTGAATCATTGGGAGGGAGACACGAGCCGCACGGCTCATACAAGGATGCTCTCTATTCATTGCGCGTCGCCCCGAACACCGTGGGCATGCAGCAGCCCCAGCGCAATGGCCTTGGCGACGGCTTGCCCGCGGGTACGGACGAC
>JAJZRT010000223.1 GCA_021802595.1 Pseudomonadota bacterium | reverse complement strand
TTCCTCCGCCTTGACGGGCCCAAGCGGGCAAGCCTATTTTGATACCCTGCGCTGCCGCGCCTGAAATGCATGCCTGAAATGAATCCAGCCTTATCACCCACACAAATGGAAATCGAGGGTTCCGTCTTTGCCGGATTCCGGCGGGTCCTCCAGAAGGGACTGCTGATCTTCGCTCTCATCATCACCGTTCTGTTCGCCATGATCGTCTACCAGCACCAGCGCTCGGAAGCGGCCGTCCGCTCGGTGGAACACGCACGGCAGGTCATCGCGTACATCAACGCGCTGCGCACCTACCTGCTCAACCTGGACAACGCGGTCCGCAAGTACGCCGAGTCGCAGAACCCGGCCGATCTCGATCCCAGGCTGATCTGCCGCCTGTCGTCGTGCCCCGGTGCCGCGCAGCTGATCGCCCTGGTCGGTGCGGACGAGGCCCAGGCTGCCCGCCTGGCGCCACTGCCGGCCCTGCAGGCCGCGCTAGAGACCGGCTTCAGCGCGCTGCAGCAGGGCGTGGCGGGGGGCAATGGCACGGCGCCGGCCCACGAACTCGGGGGCTTCGACAAGTCCGCCATCGAACAGATCCACCGCATCCTGATCGATACCGAACGCGAGGAACTGAACCAGCTGGAAATGCGCGAAGCGGCACGGACCCGCGGCGAGAACCTGTCGTCGGCGCTGCTGGGGATGGCCGGGCTGTGGATGGCGCTGGCCCTGTTCGGGCTGTACCGCGAGACCGTTCGCCTGATCCGGGCGGGCATCCATGCCGAGCAGACGATCCGGCAACTCAGCCTGCGCGACCCGCTGACCGGCCTGGCCAACCGGCGCTTCCTGAACGAAAACGAAAAGCACCTGATCGCCGGCGCGCGGCGCTCGGGGAAACAGATGGCCGTGCTGGCCGTCGACCTGGACGACTTCAAGGCGGTCAACGACCGGTATGGGCATGCCGCGGGCGACGCGGTGCTCCTGGCCGCCGCACAGCGCATGAAGCAGCTGCTGCGGGAGTCGGATGTGATCGCCCGCTTCGGCGGCGACGAATTCGTCATCGTGCTGGCCCAGGTCGACAGCGTGGAGGCGGCACGCGAGGCGGCCAGCCGCGTGGTGGACAGCCTGCGCCAGCCCATTCCGCTGGCCGGCGGCGGAACCGCGCGCATCGGGGCATCGGTGGGGATCGCCATGTGCTGCGAGGACGGGGAAACGCTGGATACGCTGCTGAAGAAGGCCGACGCCGCGCTGTACGCCGCTAAACGCGATGGCAAGGGCACGTTCCGCCAGGCCGACACCCCGGTCGAGCCGCAGCGCTGATGTGAATGAAACGATGGGACGCCGGGACCACTATCACGTCTATGTGATCGAACTGTCGAAGGACGTGCTGTACGAAGGCCGGTTCAGGAAAGCCAATCCCGGCTACGTCGCGGGCAAGCCATGCGTGTACGTCGGCATGACGGGGCTGGATCCCGACGTGCGCTTCGACAAGCACAAGGCGGGCCTCCAGTCCAACCGCTTCGTGAAGCAGTTCGGCCTGCGCCTGCTGCCCGATCTGTACGAACTCTACAATCCGCTGTCCTATGACCAGGCGCGCGACCTGGAGGTGGAACTGGCGATCGATTTCCGCGAGGCGGGGTACGGGGTCTGGCAGGCGTAGGCATGCCGCCTCCCGCCTCTGCGGGAACGCCCTGTTGAAACGTCACCGCGGGTGCGATGCCCTGCGGGGACGCGACGTCCGGTTCATGCCACGCGCGCCCCGATGCCGCGCGCTGCGCCGGTTAGCTGGTGGCCGGAGGCCACGCTGATACCGGCATCGACGGAAGCGTTGCGGAGCAGTTCGGCAAACTGGTCGCGCGGCAGCGGGGGGCTGAACAGGTAACCCTGCATTTCGTCGCAGCCGTAAGCGCGAAGACGTTCGGCCTGCGCTTCGGTTTCCACGCCTTCGGCGATCACCGTGTGCCGCAGGCTTTGTGCCATCGCGATGATGGCCATGACGATCGCTGCGTCATCGGGGTTGTCCACCATGCCGTCCACGAAGGACTTGTCGATCTTGAGTTTGTTGACCGGGAAACGCTTCAGGTAGCTCAGCGACGAGTAGCCGGTACCGAAATCATCGATGGCCAGCGTGACCCCCATGTCCTTGAGCGCGTTCAGCGTCGAGATGGCCCGGCTGGCGTCCTGCATGACCACGCTTTCCGTGACCTCGATCTCCAGGAATTGCGGGGCCAGGCCCGAGTTCTCCAGGGCGGCGGCGACCTTGTCCACCATGTGGTCGATGCCGACCTGGCGGCCCGACGCGTTCACAGCCATCCGCAGCTCCGGCAGGCCTGCCACCTGCCAGGCCCTGGCGTCGGCGCACGCCGTGTTGAGGACCCATTCGCCTATCGGGCCGATCATCCCGCTGTCCTCGGCCATCGGAATGAACACGACCGGCGGAATCATCCCGCGGGTGGCGTGTTGCCAGCGCACGAGCGCTTCCGCGCCGACGATCCGGCCAGTCGCGAGATCGACCTGCGGCTGGTAATGCACCCGGAGTTCGTCCCGCTGTAGCGCCTGGCGCAGATCGCTTTCCAGTTCCAGGCGCTCGACCCCTGCTGCGGTCATTTCGTTCGAGTAATACTGATAGCCGTTCCGCCCCTTTTCCTTCGCGCGGTACATGGCGGCATCGGCGTTTTTCAGCAGCGTGCTGACGTCTTCCCCGTCCTGGGGGTAGAGGCTGATGCCGATGCTGAGGCTGGTCACGATTTCATGGCCCGCCAGCGAGAACGGGCGGTTGATTTCCGCCAGCATCCTGGTCGACAGCAGGGCGGCATCGCCGGGCTGGGTGATCCCTCGCTGGATCACGACGAATTCGTCCCCCCCCATGCGCGCCACGGTGTCCTCCTCGCGCATGCAGCCGATCAGGCGTCGCGCGACTTCCTGCAGCAGGAGATCGCCCGCCTCGTGACCGAGGGTATCGTTGATCATCTTGAAGCGGTCGAGGTCGACGAACAGCAATGCCACGCTGCCGTCATGCCGGCGCGCCGTGGCCAGTGCCTGCTCCAGGCGGTCGCGGAACAGCACCCGGTTCGGCAGCCCCGTCAGCGCATCGTGATGGGCCGTGTATTCGAGCTTGTCCTGGACTTCCTTGATCGAAGTGATATCCGCGAATACGCCGATGTAGTTGATGACGGCGCCGGCATCATCCCGCACCACGCTGATATTGAGCCACTCCGCATAGTCCGTCCCGTCCTTGCGCCGGTTCCAGATTTCGCCTTGCCAGCGGCCGGTGGTCTGGATGGCCTCCCACATCCGTTTGTAGTACTCGTCGTCGTGCCGCCCGGAGCGCAGGAGATTCGGTTCGCGGTTCCTGACCTCGTCCTCGCCATAGCCCGTAATGCGCGTGAAGGCCTGGTTCACCGCGATGATGCGCTGGTTTGCGTCCGTGATCATGACGCCTTCGCTGGTGTTCTCGAATACTTTCGCCGCCTGGCGCAGCCGCAGTTCGGCCTGTTTCTGTTCGGTGATGTCCTGCACCGTCCCGACCATACGAACGGTGTTGCCGTCAGTATCGAGCGTGACCTCTCCCCGCTCCTGGACCACGCGTTCCACGCCATCGGGACGCACGACCCGGTGCTCGATGCGATAAGGCAAGGCGCACTCCACCGCCTCCTTGACGGCCAGCTGGACCCGTACACGGTCATCCGGATGAACGCGTTCGAGGAAGGTCGCGTAGGTTGCGCCGAAATGCTCGGGCGACAGTCCGAAGATGCGGTATATCTCGTCCGACCAGTGCAGATCCCCCCGGATGACGTCCCATTCCCAGCTCCCCAGGCTGGCGATGCGCTGCGCTTCGGCGAGGCTTTTCTGGCTCTGGCGCAGGGCCGTTTCGACCTGTTTGCGCGCGGTGATGTCGCGATCCATACCGCGATATCCGGCAAGGTTCCCGGCCGGATCCAGGATGGGGACGGCGTTGGTTTCGAGCACCACCTCATGGCCATCCTTGTGGCGGTTGATGTTCTCGATGCCGAAGCCTGGCTGCCGCGATGCCGCGAGGCCGTTGAACAGGACGCGGACGCGCTCCGCCTCGCCAGCAGGCATCAGGTCGAAGGGCGTTCTGCCGATGATTTCCTCGGGCGTGTAACCCAGCAGGTCGACAATCTTGGGGCTGACATAGGTGTAGGTGCCGTGCGCATCGACTTCCCAGATCAGGTCGCTCGAACTCTCGACCAGCACCCGGAAACGCGCTTCGCTCTTCCTGAGCTCGGCCTGTGACCAGGCGAGCCGCTTCTCCGCCCACCGCGTGAACACCAGGAAGAAGCCGAACAGGCCACCGCCGAGTCCGGCCGCCAGCATGCCGAACACCCATGCTTCGCGCCCCTCGTCCGCCTTTTCGTGGCCCCAGTAGCCGCCGAGAAAGCCGACGGCAAAAACCAGCAGCACCAGCGCCAGCGGCGCCAGAACGGCAGGCTTCAGGCCGAGTTTAGAGCGGGTTGCAGCGTTCACTGATCTTTCCTGCGCATCCGCAGGAAGTCCTGTCCGGTTATACAAGGGGGCCATTCGGCAGTCGCCATCCGATGGGTGCCGTGACCCGTCAAAGCACGTCCGGCAACCCGGTCGGCGTAGACATTCTCACGGCGCGCCGTTTGAATGGATGCACGCTTGATAACGGCCTGAACGCAGCAAACTTGATTCGATACAGGGGCTTACAGGGGCTGCCCACCCACGTTCACCCTGATGGCTGCAAGCGCAACGCCCCTGGCGCTTACTTGGTGAGCGCCAGGAAAAGCGCAGGCAGCTTTTCCGGCAGCCGCTCGATGTGATCGACGACCGTGTACTGGCGACCGAAGATGTCGGCAACGTAGTCGTCGGCCCCCGCCTTCAATTGAGCGTCGAGACTGATGCAGTAGGTGAAGATGTTGTCCTGGTCGAGCTCCTTCACCGCCTGACGCGCATCCTCGATCAGCAGACGCTCGTCGTGGGCGTCGACGTCGGAGGGCTTGCCGTCGGTGAGGATGAGCAAGAGCTTCTTGTCCGACTTGCGCGCGGCAAGGTAGTGCGCGGCATGGCGCATCGCGGCCCCCATGCGGGTCGACCAGCCGGCCTGCATCGCGGCCAGGCGCGCCTTGACGTCGTCGCTCCAGTGTTCGCCGTAGCCCTTGATGTGCAGGTAGCGCACGTCGTGGCGGGTGTTGGAATGGAAGCCGGCGATGGCGAACGGGTCGCCCAGTTTCTCGATCGACCAGGCCAGCAGCGAGACCGCTTCCTGGCTCAGTTCGAGGATGGTCTGTTCGCTGCCGGCGGCCTTCTCGTTGAGCGACTCCGACAGGTCGAGCAGCAGCATCACGGCGATGTCGCGACCGTCGGTGCGATGGCTCATGTTGATGCGCGGATCGGGCGTGGCGCCACCCTTGAAATCGATCAGCGAGCGGATTGCCACATCCAGATCCAGTTCGCTGCCCTCCTCCTGGTAACGGATGCGCACCTTGTCCTGCGGCTTCAGGAGGTCGAGCATCTTCTGCAGCCGCTTGGCGAGCGCGCCGTGCTTGGCGAGCAGGCGGTCGATGTCGGCAGCGCTGCCGGCCGGATGCAGCGCCTCGTAGACGCTCGCCCAGTCCGGGCGGTAGGTCTGGCTCGCGTAGTCCCACTCGGGATAATGGCGCGGCGGCAGGCCGCGGATTTCCTCGCCTGGTTCGATCCTGCGTTCTTCGTCGAAGGCTTCTTCCTCGTCACCCGCCTCGATGAATTTCCACAGCTGGCGGTTGTCGTCGCGGTAGTCGACCACGGTGTCGTCGAAATGCACCTTGGCGAACTGGTCGCTCTGGCGGCGGGTCCGGGCCACATAGGACAACGCCAGCGCGGCGATCTCCTTCGTGCTCGATTCTCCCTGCGCCATCACGGCATGAAAGCGCGCCACATAATCCAGCAGGTCGGCGTCAAGATAGCCATGATCGGGATCGAGCAGCGCGCGCGACAGCATCGCCATGCGGTGGCGCAGGCAGGAGGTGGTCCCGGGATCGCAGGCGGCCTCCAGAGGCTTGGGATGCAGCGCGAGGAACAGCCGGCGCAGGCCGGGATAGGCGCGGATCAGCAGCGTCTCGACGCGGCAGTCCTCGAAGAACTCGACCGCCATGCGCTGGAATGGGCTCCAGTTGTCGGCGACCTGCGCCTCGGACCAGCGGCGGTGGCCGACGATGTGGGCCAGCACCGCGCGATAACGGTCGAGGCCGGAAACTTCGCCTGCGTCGTCGTAGACGTCGGGCAGGCGGATGCCGAGCTTGTCGTAGTAGGGAACCGGCTTGCGCAGTTCGTCGAACGCGGTCGAGTACGGCACCAGATGGTCGTGGTCCTGCCACAGGCCGCGCAGGTAGAGATCGAGCTTGCGCTCGACGTCGACCAGCAGCGTACCGTGCCGTTCGCGCTGCAGCACGGCGCGGGCGTCGGCCGAC